>JANNNF010000074.1:0-24698 GCA_031398405.1 Rhodobacterales bacterium
GTGGAACGGCGGCTGATGCGGATGACGCTCAGTCAGGCGATAGAGGCCTTTCCTGCAGAAACGGGTCTGCGGGTCCACAGGCCATGGTGGGTAAGTCGCAGCCAGATCGGCGAGTTCGCGTTTGACCGCAAGGCTTTTACCCTCAAAGGGCAGGGGCTGGATATCCCCGACAGCCGCGCCAACCGGGGCGAGGTTGACACCCTGTTGACGCAAGGCCGTTCCGCCTAGCACCTACAGCGCGCGCCAGCCGATATCTCGTCGACAAAATCCTTCGGTCCAGTTTACCTGATCGACCATCGCATAGGCCCGCATACGGGCCTCGGCCAACGTCGCCCCCCGTGCTGTGGCATTCAGCACCCGGCCCCCGTTTGCGACGACTGCACCTTCGCGTGCAGCGGTGCCGGCATGGAACAGCATGTTGAAACTGTCCTCCGGCACCTCTGCCAGCCCGCCGACCACCGACCCTTTGGCATAGGCCCCCGGATAGCCCTGCGCCGCCATTACCACGGTCAGCGCGTGATCTTCGGCCCAGTTGACCTGTGCGCCGTCCAGCCGCCCTTCCGCACAGGCCAGCAGCAGATCCAGCGCCTGCGCGCCAAGCCGCATCATCAAGACTTGCGTTTCCGGGTCACCAAAGCGGCAATTGTACTCGACCAGCCGCCCTTGACCGTCCTTGATCATCAAGCCCGCGAACAGCACACCCTGGTAGGGTGTCCCACGGCGGGACATCTCGGCAATAGTGGGCAGCACAATTTCGTGCATCGCGCGGTTGGCGATTTCATCGGTCAGGCAGGGCGCGGGCGAATAGGCCCCCATGCCGCCGGTATTTGGCCCGGTATCGCCATCGCCCACCCGCTTGTGATCTTGCGCGGTGCCAATGGGCAGGGCGGTTACGCCATCGGTCAGGATGAAGAAACTGGCCTCCTCACCCGTCATGAATTCCTCGATCACGACCTCCGCGCCTGCCGCGCCACAGTTGCCGCCGAACATGTCGTCGATGGCCTCAATCGCCTCGGGCAGCGTCATGGCCACGACAACGCCCTTGCCTGCGGCCAGACCGTCGGCCTTGATCACAATAGGGGCACCCTGCGCGGTCACATAAACCCGCGCCGCAGCAGCATCGGTAAAGCGCGCATAGGCGGCAGTCGGCGCGCCGCTGGCATCACAGATTTCCTTGGTGAAGGCCTTTGATGCCTCCAGCCGTGCCGCCGCAGCAGACGGCCCGAAGGTCAGCACCCCGGCAGCCCGGCAAGCATCAGCGACGCCAGCGGCCAGCGGGGCCTCTGGGCCTATAATCACGAAATCAATCGCGTTCTCGGCACAAAAGGTGACCACGGCGGCACCGTCCATGATGTCGATGTCCGCACATTCCGCCAACAAGGCGATCCCGGCATTGCCGGGGGCCACGATCAGCCGGTCGGTCTTGGGGTTCTGCTTGACCGCCCAGGCCAGCGCATGTTCGCGCCCGCCGGACCCCAGAATAAGGATGTTCATCGTGATGCCCCCACATGGCCCCGCTTTGGTTGCGTCATAAGGGCCGGCCACGCGCAGGGCAAGGCGGTGGACTGATCATCCGAGTGATCCGAACCCTTTCCCTTCGTCGCCGCGCCCCTTAAGTTAATCCCAGCCTGGAGGCCGCATGAACCTGTTTGAAGACACCCCCACCCCGGATGGCAATTCGCCTGAATATACCGTGTCGGAACTGTCCGGTGCGGTAAAGCGGGTGATTGAGGGCGAATTTGGCCTTGTCCGGGTGCGTGGCGAAGTGGGGCGTGTGTCGCGCCCTGCCTCGGGGCATCTGTATTTCGACCTCAAGGATGACCGCAGCGTGATTGCCGCGATCAGCTGGAAGGGCCAGGTTGCCAAGATGCAGGTGCGCCCCGAGGAGGGCATGGAGGTTATCGCCACAGGCCGGATGACCACCTTTCCAGGGCAATCCAAATACCAGTTGATCGTTGATGATGTGGCCCCGGCGGGAGCGGGTGCCTTGATGGCAATGCTGGAAAAGCGCCGCGTGGCCTTGGCCGGGGAAGGCTTGTTTGATGCCGCCCGCAAGCAGCCGATCCCTTATCTGCCAATGGTGATCGGGGTTGTCACCTCGCCGTCGGGTGCTGTGATCCGCGATATCCTGCACCGCTTGCGCGACCGTTTTCCCCGCCATGTGCTGATCTGGCCAGTGGCGGTGCAGGGGCAGGCCTGTGCGCCCGAGGTGGCTGCCGCGATCAAGGGGTTCAACGCGATTGCCCCCGGTGGTCCGATCCCGCGCCCTGACCTGATCATCGTGGCACGCGGTGGCGGGTCGCTGGAAGATCTGTGGGGTTTTAACGAGGAAATCGTGGTGCGGGCTGCGGCGGCCAGCCAAATTCCCCTGATTTCAGCCGTCGGGCACGAGACAGACACCACTCTGATCGATTACGCTGCCGATCTTCGCGCGCCCACCCCGACGGCGGCTGCGGAACTGGCGGTGCCGGTGCGGCTGGATTTGCTGGCAGGCCTGGATGCCTATTCCGCCCGCCTGTCGCGCAATGTGGCGCAAGGCATGGGCCTGCGCGGGCAACGCCTGCGCGACGTGGCCCGCGCCTTGCCGCGGCTCGAGGGGTTGCTTGCCAGCCCGCGTCAACGGCTGGACGGGGCGGTGCAGCGGCTTGGCGGAGCCTTGGGGCTGGCGGTCGCGAAAAAGCGTGGGTCCTATGATCGCAGCGCGGGGTTGATCCGGCCCGAAGTATTGCTGGCGCTGATCACCCGCCGCGCCGACCGTTTGGCGGCATTGGATCAACGGTTGGGCACTGCCAGCGCGCGGCGCGTGGAACGGGCCGCCGACCGGGCTTTGGCGCTTGCCGCCCGGCTTGCCCCCGCGCTGACTCGGCTGATTGCCGACGCTGATCGAAAAACCCGTGAAGGACAAGGGACTTTGGCTGCAACGGGTGCGCGGCTTGACGCCGGCATGGCGGGGCGGCTGACAACACTTGGCCTGCGGCTGGATGCGTTGGACCGTACCCGCCAGACGCTTGGGTACACCGAGACGTTGCAGCGCGGTTATGCGGTGGTGCGCGGCGACGGGGCGGTGGTCACCAGCCGGGCTGGCGCAGAAAAGGCCAATTCAGTTGAATTGGAATTTGCCGATGGTCGCGTGGTTCTGGGCAACCGTCCTGTGCGCAAAGCGCCGGAAGGCAGCGGGGGCACGCAGGGCAGTTTGTTCTAAACGAAAAGGCGGGGGTTAAACTCCAACGTCCGGCCCTGGGCAAGGCAGGCCTGCCATATTTTGCGCGACCTCAACCAGCTCTGCCTCGGGCGCGTTGCCGTTGAACAAGCCGTGCAACCCACGCGCATCGGTCCAGAAGGTCCAGCATTGCGGTTCGGGGTCGTATTCGTAGACAAAGCATATGCTGCTCTGGTCCTCGTACCATGTGCCGTATTGACATTCGTTTGCCGTGAAGGCCCAGCGGACTTTGCGGTTTGGCAGGTATTCCTCTATGCCATAGGGTTCGTCGAACTGGTGGTAGGTGATGGTTTTGCCGGTGACATAAGCCTCAAATTCTGCACCCGTCATGGGTGTCTGTGCAAAAGCGGGCAGAGTGGTCAGCAACAGGGCAAAGGCGGGCAGACGCATCGGCAATCTCCATCTGGGCACAGCGATGGTGCCAGCCCTGTTGCGAAAAGGCCAGTCACGGCCCGGTGTTTGCCTCGGGGTTTGGTGGCGGTGTTGCTGAAACCTTCCACTGCGCCAGGTGCGGACGGATCGCCCTGCGCCACAGGCTTGGCACAAAGGCAATCGCGCAGGCCACCGGCAGAGGCCATGGCAGGCGCGGTGCGTCTTGTTCGGGAGGCAGGCGCAGGGCCGGGTAGGGGCGGCTTGGGTGGGCATGATGGTCAGAATGGCGCGGTGCGTTCAGCATCAGGGCCGATGAAAACCACGCCCCCGCATTCCAGCTATGGCGCGGCCCCACAGGTTCCAGTCGCCCGTCAAGCTGCACCCGGCGCATAAGCCCGTAATGTTGCACGTAATCTGACACCAGTAATTGGCTTTGCGCGTGCAGCGCAAGGCCTGCCCAGACCAGCACACCCGGCACTCCGGCAATGATTGACGCCAATCCCAACGCCGCCCATGACCCGCCCATGTAAATCGCATAGGGGTGCAGGCCACCGCCGCTGCCCCGTGCCCGCAGTGCGGTTTCGGCCCGCCAGCCCTGCACAAAACTGCCCCGCCAGGCGCGCATGGCAAAGCGGTAGAACCCCTCGCCCGACCGTGCGGTATTGGGATCATCGGCACTGGCAACATGCCGATGGTGCACCAATCGGTGCGCCGAGGCGTGTTGGCCAAACAAAAGCGATACATAAACCGCGACCCCCAGCCGGAACAGCCAGCGATTGCCCCGGTGGATCAGCTCGTGCGCCGCCGGATGGGCCACTTGCCCCATCCACAGCCCTGCGCCGAAAAACAGCAGCACCCGTGCGCCTGTCCCAAGCCCGCTGTCACCCGCCACCCCCCACGTCACCAGCGGCAACAGCACCAGATGCCCAAGCCCGATCACCGCCAGCAGAGCATCGGCGCCGGGAAACTCGGCCCCGTCGCCGGCGTCACCTGCCAACTGGCGCACAAGCTGATCCAGCACCATCACCAGCACGGCCATGTAGAGGAACCCGGCCAAGCCCCAAAGGCCGCCCGCCCAAAGCGCCAGCCCGAACAGTGCCAGCGGGCACAGGGCGGCAATCGCAAAGGCGGACATTGGCAAAGGGGACTTGTTCATGCGGTCAAGTCTAGCATCCACAGCCGCGCTGACCAGTGCCCCGTGCGTGTGCCCTTTCAAATCACGCCCGGATTGACTAGGTGATGATTACCACAAGCCCCGAGGCCCCCATGTCGTTCTTCAAAAAGCTGAAAGACCGGATGTTCCGGTCCTCTGACAAGATCGGCGAGGGGCTGGAAGCTTTGGTGGCCGACCCTGACACGCCCGAGGTCAAGCCCAGCCTGCTTGGTCGTATCTTGGGACGCACGGACGCGGACGAGGCCCGCCGCATCCTTGACGATGCGATGCTGGAAAGCCTTGAGGAAGTGTTGATCGCTGCCGACATGGGCGTGGATACCGCCGTGCGGGTGACGGCCAATATCGCCGAAGGCCGGTTTGGCAAGCGTATCTCCAGCACGGAACTGCGCACTGCCTTGGCCGACGAGGTGGCCCGGATCATGGAGCCTGTCGCCCGCCCGATGCCGATTTACCCCCAAAAACCACAGGTTGTGTTGGTGGTTGGGGTCAACGGGTCTGGCAAGACCACGACCATCGGCAAACTCGCCAGCCAGTTCAAAGCGGCGGGCAAGACGGTGGTGATTGCCGCGGGCGACACGTTTCGCGCCGCTGCGGTGGAACAGTTGCAGATTTGGGGCACCCGGGCAGGTGTTCCGGTCATGACGGCACCCGAGGGGTCAGACCCCGCCAGCCTTGCGTTTGACGCGCTGACCCATGCGCAAGCAACGGGAGCCGACCTTTTGCTGATCGACACCGCTGGACGCTTGCAAAACCGCGCCGATCTTATGGAGGAACTGGCCAAGATCGTCCGCGTTCTGCGCAAGAAAGACCCGACCGCCCCGCACAATACCCTGCTGGTGCTGGATGCGACCACGGGCCAGAACGCGCTGTTGCAGGTTGAGATTTTCCGCAAGATTGCCGATGTGTCGGGCCTTGTAATGACCAAACTGGACGGCACCGCCAAAGGGGGTGTGCTGGTGGCATTGGCCGACAAGTTCGGCCTGCCGATCCATGCCATCGGGGTTGGCGAGCAGATCGACGATCTTGCCCCGTTCGACCCGCAGGATTTTGCCCGCGCGCTGGTGGGTCTGGACGCGTGACCCCCTGACCATGACCCAATGGATCAACCAGTTGGAAGGCACGCCTGATGGTGCCCGTGCGGCCCTGATGCTGGCGCTGCTGTCTGCGATTGCGCATGCTTGCTTTGGCGCGCTGCAAAAGGGGCGACATGACCCGTGGATCACGCGCGGGGTGATTGATTTGTGGATCATGATCTTTGCCGCCCCCGTGGCACTGTTCGTCGTGCCGCGCCCGGTGGGGGTGGAATGGCTGGTGCTGATCGGGGCGTTATGTATCCATTTTGCGTATAAGCTGACGATGGCACTGGCTTACGAACGCGCGGCCTATACCGTGGTCTATCCGGTCGTCCGCGGCACAGGGCCGTTGATTACATTGGCTTTTGCTGCGACGTTTCTGGCGGAACACTACGGCACGCTGCAATGGCTGGGTGTGGCGCTGTTGTCTGGTGCCATCCTCGCACTGGCGGCGGTGAACCTTAGGGGGGTAAGGGTGGACCCTGCTGCAGTGCGCACGGGTCTGGCTTGGGCATTTGCGGGCGGGGTTCTGGTGGCGATCTACACCACCTATGATGCGTGGGGTATTCGTCTGACACCGGACCCGTTTACCTTTCTGGCGTGGTTTTTCTTCATTACCTCGATGGATTTTCCATTGCTGATGGCATGGCGGCTGACCCGACCCAGGGCGGCTCCGTTGCCCCCCTTGCGCCCGCTGATGCTGCGCGGGATCATCGGGGCGCTGGTGGCGTTCGTCAGCTTTGGCGGGGTGATGCTGGGCACAAGGCTGGGCAAGGTCGGAGAGGTTGCAGCCCTGCGCGAAACCTCTACCCTCTTTGCCGGGGTGATTGGTTGGGCGGTGTTGGGCGAACGGGTCGGGCTGCTGCGTGCGGGCTTGATGGGGCTGATTGCGGCGGGTGCGATCATGGTACAGGCGGGATAGACGATGGCAGAAAAGAAGATCAATCCGATGCTGAAGATGGCTCTTGAGCTGGGGCCTATCGTGCTGTTTTTCATTGGTTATGCCAAGCTGAAGGACCAGACGGTTACCATTCTCGGGCAGGACTATTCCGGTTTTATCGCCATGACGGCGGCGTTCATTCCCCTGATGCTGGTCACCACGGGTCTGCTGTGGTGGCTGACCGGCAAGCTGTCAAAGATGCAGCTTGTGACGGTGGTTCTGGTCGTGGTGTTTGGCGGGTTGTCGGTCTGGCTGAAGGATGAGCGGTTCTTCAAAATGAAGCCCACCATGATCTATCTGCTGTTCGCGGGCGTTTTGGGATTTGGCCTGCTGCGCGGGCAGTCCTACCTCAAGCTCGCGATGGAGGAAGCGCTGTCCTTGCGCGATGAAGGTTGGATGATCCTGACGCGCCGCCTGTGTGCCTTTTTCTTCGGCCTCGCGCTGGCCAATGAGGTGATCTGGCGCAGCATGTCGACCGAGGCTTGGGTGACGTTCAAGACCTTTGGCCTGACGGCCGCGATTTTTGTGTTCTTCCTGACGCAAAGCCGGGTGATCAGCGCTCATTCTCTTCCCGACACCAAGGACTAACTCTTGCCGCGCTTGCGACGCTTGCCAGCCCAACGGGCGCCTTGATCAGTGGGTAAGGCTAGGACAACTCCTGCCAGAGGGTCCGCACATCCGATGATAAACCAGATAAATCAATCATTTCGCCATTTCATGGACTTGTTCAGACAAGCCCCGCCGTTGCCAATGCGCCTGTTGGTTCCGGCGATGGTGATGGTGCCAGCCTTTGTCGTGATGGCGGTCTGGCTGGGCGAGGGGCATGAAGCCCAGGCGTTTGTGACTGCCTTTTCCATCGGTCTTGCCCTACGCGTGGGTTTGCGGTTTGAAGGTCTGGTGCGCCGCCTGTTGGCCAGTTTTTCCGCCCGCCAGACACTTGCGATGGCGGTGCCATTGGCGCTTGGCCCCTTGGCAGCCCTGATCTGGCTGGACGATCCGCTGTGGTGTCAGCGGCTGCAAAGCCTGTATTTCGTCGTGGTGGGGTCGATGTTTCTGTCGGACGTGATCGGACAACGCAATGACATGGCAGCATTATTCTGGCCTTGGGGACCGGATGAAACCTTATCTGCCGGCATTGACGCGCATGATGGTGCTGTATCACGCGTCGTTTCTGCTGCTGAATGAGACCATGATCCGCGTGCTGCTGCCCGCCGGGTGGCTGGTGTTCTGGGCGGTTCTGCCGGTGATCAGCCACATGATCTTGTCGGCGCTGATCCTGACCGTGGTGCAGGCCGAGGATACCGCGGCCCGCAACTGACGCCCTAGCGTCTGAACAAAATCGCCTGCGCCTCTTTTGAGGTGATGGCCGACCGTTTGTCTTCTGCCACCGCCTTACCGGATTGAAACGCGGGCCGGGCGGCCAATTCATCCAGCCAGCGGGAAAAATGGGGTTTGTCGTCAAGGGTTTGCTCTTGCCGCTGCCACCCTTGCGCCCAAGGCCAAATTGCGAAATCGGCAATCGACAGGAAATCGCCCGCGACATATCGGTTGGTCGAAAGCTGTGTGTTCAGCACGCCGTACAGACGCCCGACCTCACGCCGGTAACGGTCTTGGGCATAGGGCAGCACCTCGGCCGGATCGAGCGTAGGGGCATAGTGCAAGAAATGATGGGCTTGGCCTGCCATTGGCCCCACCCCACCCATTTGCCACATAAGCCATTGATCCACAGAGATTCGATCCCGCTCTGTCGGGCCACAGAACTGGCCGGTCTTGCGCGCCAGATATTGCAGGATCGCCCCGGATTCAAAGATTGAAACCGGCTCACCATCTGGCCCATCAGGGTCTGTGATCGCAGGCATCCGGTTGTTGGGGGATATGGCCAGAAAGTCAGGCTTGAACTGATCTCCCTCCCCAATGTTCACCAGATGCAGCGTGTAGGGCAGACCCATTTCCGCCAGTGCGATGGTGATTTTCCAGCCATTCGGGGTAGGCCAGTAATACAGATCAATGGGTTGCGGCATTTTGGACCTCTGCTCAGGAATACCCCATCATGCCGGGTTTGGCTGCAGGGGCAAGGGGGCACGCAGCCAAAGCCGCGACCAGCGTGGGTCGGGGGCGGGGGGCAGGGCGTGACGCAGGGTCGTCATCGGCAGATCGCCCATCAGCAAAGCGCGGTACAAGGGCAGCAGACCGGGGCGCATGTAGGGCGACCAGTGACAGACACGCCGGCGGGTGTTTGGCAGGCGGTGACACAGCTTTGCCAGCGCCTCGGTGGTGGCGGTCTGGTCGATCTGCAGGTCCAGCCAATTGGGCGAAGGCGTGCCCAGACCCGCCCCGATTGCCGTATCGCACCCCCCCATGGCCAGCCATTCCAGCGCCACATCGAACAGGTCATTTTCGCGGGTGGTAATATTGAAAACAAGGGCTTGCAGTCCGGCAGCTGTGGCCATCGCCGACCGCGCCGGACCTTGAGTTTCCGCCCCCGCCAGCAGCACCATTCGCCCGATCCGCCCCGGAGCCAGATGGTGAAGACTGGCCAGCGCGACGCGGGCGCCGAGCGAGTGGGCGATGATGTGGACATCGTGCGACAGCGGAATTTCGGCGATCAGCTTGGCGAGGGATTTGCCAGCCTCGGTCGCCCTTTGGTGGACGGTGCGCAAGATGCCACGCGCCTGCCAGCCAAAGCCAATGGCAATGCCGCCCGTGCCATTCAGGCCCAGATGCCGGGGCCAGCTTATGGCGGTGTGGTCGGACAGGTCGGGGTTCAGCGAGAGGATGTGGCGATGCGGGCAATGTTTGGCGAGGCCCGGGGCGAAGCGGTAACCATGAATCATGATCACCACCGGGGCCTGCTCTGGCAAAGCCGCAAACGACTGCGCGAGGGGCGGGCCGTCGGTCTGAAAGCCGCCGGGGGTGGCGTTCACACGGATAGGATTGGGCATCTGGGGCATCGGACCCACCACATATGGACGATTGTGTGTAGACATACACAGCCGCTGCGACAGAGGGGTGACGGGACTGCTGCGGTTGCGTGACAGCCTGCGCGCCAGATGTTGACGCGCACGCGGCCTGCGCGTAAGAGGTGCGGGTGGCGCTTTGTTACCGGATTGCGGGCCACGTTAAATATTCCGCTAAAAGGGTCAGGGTTAATGCAACCTCGAAGCCCTTGGGTTTTCGGGGTTTTTTCATGGCCGGAGGCCACAAGATGAGCAAAGACTGGAAAACGCGCACCCAACTGGTCCACGAAGGCAGCCGCCGCAGCCAATATGGCGAGATGGCCGAGGCGATTTTCCTGACCCAAGGCTTCGTTTACCCCACAGCCGAGGCTGCCGAGGCCCGGTTCGTCAAGGCGGGGGACGACGAGTTCGTTTATGCCCGCTACGGCAACCCCACAACGCGGATGTTTGAAGAGCGGATTGCGGCGCTGGAAGGCACTGAAGACGCATTCGCGACGGCAAGCGGCATGGCGGCGGTCAGTGGCGCGCTGACATCCATGCTGCGGGCGGGCGATCATGTGGTGTCATCGCGCGCGCTTTTCGGGTCTTGTTTGTATGTACTGGAAGAGGTTCTGACGCGGTTTGGCGTGCGTGTCACCTTTGTTGACGGTGCCGATCTGGACGCGTGGCGGGCTGCTGTGACGCCCGGCACCAAGGCAGTTTTCTTTGAATCCATGTCGAACCCTACACTGGAACTGGTTGATATCAAACCGGTTTCCGAGATTGCCCATGCTGTTGGGGCTTTGGTGATTGTGGACAACGTGTTCGCCACTCCGATCTTTTCGAAGGCGGTCGAACAGGGGGCCGATGTGGTGGTCTATTCCACCACCAAGCACATCGACGGGCAGGGCCGCGCTTTGGGTGGTGTAATCTGCGGCACCCGGGATTTTGTGCGCAAGGTGGCGGAGCCGTACATGAAGCACACAGGCGGGTCGATGAGCCCGTTTACGGCCTGGATCATGCTCAACGGCATGGCGACGCTGGATTTGCGCTGTCGGGCAATGGCGGACGCGGCGCTGCAAGTGGCAACCGCCCTGGAAGGGCACAAGGCGCTGTCACGGGTCGTGTTCCCGGGGCTGAAAAGCCATGCACAACATAGACTTGCAATGGACCAGATGGGGTCGGGGGGCACGCTTGTGACCTTTGATATTGCAGCCGGGAAAGAGGCTGCATTCAGGTTTATGAACGCGCTGGAGATCATCAAGATATCGAACAACCTTGGCGATGCAAAATCAATTGCGACTCACCCGGCGACGACAACCCATTCAAGGTTACCGCAGGATCAGAAAGACTTGCTGGGGATCACGCCGGGGTTGATCCGGTTGTCGGTCGGGCTGGAAGATCCGGGCGATATCATCGACGATCTTTTGCAGGCTTTGGGGGCGACCTTGGCGTAAAGAACGCGTAGATAAGCCATAAAGAATGTGTTGAGGATCTGTAGGTACAAAACGCAGGTGGCGTTATGGGTAAAAAGAGGGGGCTTACAGACCCCCGACCACATGTCGTGAGGTCTCCCCATGTGGGATATTTGTGCCAATGTGGTGGGGGCAGGGTGGCGAAAGCCATGCGCGCACCTACATAGGAATGTGCTGTTGACATTGAAGGTGTGGCCGCTGGCCATGCCCGAACCGGAAGGACACCTGATGAATATTCATATCGCCGAGTTGGACCGTAGCCCTAGCCGGGACGAGGCAGAGGCTGCGCTCGCGTTGTTGCGCCACTGGGCGGGTCGGGCGTCAGACGCCGAGATTGCGGGGCTGGATGGGGCGGTGGGGTATCTGGTGCCGGGCATGGGGTATCCCGCGTTAAGCCGGGCCTATCCTGCTGAGTTTGGCGTCACCGAAGCTTACAAGGCGGGGCTTCCGGATTTGCAGAACGGCCCGTCCAGCCTGATCGTGGGCGCGAAGGCCGCGATCCAGCACGTGGGGATTTCCAACTTTCGCCTTCCGATCCGCTATCGCACCAAGGCGGCGGGCGAGGTGATGCTAGAGACCTCTGTGACAGGTACGGTCAGTCTGGATGCTGAAAAGAAGGGCATTAACATGAGCCGCATCATGCGGTCGTTTTACGCTCATGCCGACCGCGAATTCAGCTTTAAAGTGATCGAGGCAGCGCTGGAGGATTATCTGACCGATCTGGGGGCCTTTGATGCGCGCATTCAGATGCGGTTTTCGTTCCCCATGCAGGTGGCATCCTTGCGGTCTGGCCTGACCGGCTGGCAGTATTATGACTTCGCGTTGGAACTGGTGGATACGGGGGGCGTGCGGACCAAGATCATGCATCTGGATTTCGTGTATTCCAGCACCTGCCCCTGTTCGCTGGAACTGTCAGAACATGCACGGCGCACCCGAGGGCAATTGGCTACGCCGCACAGCCAGCGGTCAGTCGCGCGGATTTCGGTGCAACTGCGCGGGGAGGGTTGCCTGTGGTTTGAAGACCTTATTGCGCTTGCCCGCGAGGCCGTGCCGACGGAAACCCAAGTGATGGTAAAGCGCGAGGATGAGCAGGCCTTTGCCGAGTTGAACGCGGCCAACCCGATTTTCGTCGAGGATGCGGCGCGCAGTTTCTGTCAGGTTTTGCGCAGTGATGACCGGATCGGCGATTTCCGTGTGGTTGCCAGCCATCAAGAAAGCCTGCACAGCCACGACGCGGTGTCGGTGCTGACAGAGGGGCCAACCTTTGCAGCGGTCAGCTTGGACCCACTGCTGTTTCAGACGTTGATCCACACGAGGTAGATAGGCGCGGTCGTCTTTGCGAGGCGGCACCTCCATCGGTCGGCTGACTTGTCAGCAGGTGGCCGATACATGCTGTGCGGCGGCGTGCGACGCTGCGGCACACGCGGCGTCAAGGCTGGACCTCTTGGCCAAAGCGGCTGCTAGTGCCCCGATAAAGGCGTCGCCTGCGCCGTGGCTGCTGACAACCTTCACCGCCTCGGCGGCAATGGTGAAATGCTCGTCCGTGTCGGTCCATACGGCGAGGCCCTTTGATCCTGCGGTCACGATCACAGCATTGAAACGGTCGGCAAGGGTCTTGGCGGCGTCGGCTGCGGTGTTCAGGCAGCAGATCGGGGCGGTGCCCATCATTTCAGCCTCAACCGCGTTGACGACAAGGATATCGACGAGGGCGGTAAAGTCAGCCGACATCGGGCGGCAGGGGGCAGCGTTCAACACGGTGCAGATGCCGCGCCGGCGGGCTTCGCCGGCCGCGGCTATGTTCAGGGGTTCGGGGATTTCGTTCTGAAGCACCAGAAGGGCGACATCGGCCCAGATGGCCGGATCGGTCAGGGACTGTGCCGATATATGCAAGTTCGCGCCCGACACGATGGTTGCCGCATAATCGCCCCCTGAATTCATGATGGCGACGCTCATCCCCGAGCCGACCCCCGGAATGGTTGCCACAAAGCGGTGATCAACCCCTGCGGATCCTAGGTTTGTGCGCAAGAAGCTGCCGAAGTCATCGGCTCCGACTGCCCCCACCATGCGTGAGGCGACGCCTGCCTTGGCTGCTGATACCGCCTGATTGCCGCCCTTGCCGCCGAATTTGGGATACCAGCGCGACCCCACGCCGGTTTCATCCCGGGCTGGAAGATGGTCTGCCTCGACCACGATGTCATAATGCAGGGAGCCGACAGTCAGCACTACAGGCACGGGCGTTACCTCATTGTTTTCGTTTGGAATGAACAGCGCGCATGGTGCGGTCCAGATTGGCGTCTGCGGCCTTGCGGTCACGTTGGGCGGTGGCCACGAACAACGCGTCCAACAGGTTCAATTGCGCAATCCGCGCGGTGGCGTTTTCGCCAAGCAGCGGCGAGTTTTGCGCGGTGGAACAAAGCACCACATCGACAATCCGCGCGACCGGGCTGTCAGGGTAGTTGGTGACCGCAATGGTGCGCGCGCCGTTGCGGCGGGCGAGTTCCACCGCATCTACCACAGCGGCAGTGTTGCCAGAGTGCGAGAACGCAATCGCCACATCATTTGGGCCAAGCAGAGATGCCGACATCATCATCATATGGGCGTCATCAAATACGCTTGCCCGCACACCGATGCGCAGGAATTTATGTGCCACATCGCGGGCGATTTGCGCGGACCCGCCAAGGCCGTAGAAATCGCGCTGTTTTGCGCGGTGCAGATCGTCGGCGGCACGTTCAAAGGCCGCAAGATCCAGAATGGCGAAGGTTTCCTCGATGGCCTGCATTGCGGTGCGGAACACCTTTTGCACGATCTCGCTTGCGGTATCATCGGGCATGATTTCCGAATGAAGGGCGGCGGTATCTGATGCGTTGTAATCGACAAGGCCTTGGCGAAACTCGCGAAAGCCCGCAAAGCCCAGTTTCTTGGCGACCTTCACCACCATTGCATCCGACACGCCCGATCCTTCGGAAACTTCGCGCAGGGGCGTCGTCTCGTCTATATCGCGCCGGGCCAGAATGTCGGCGGCAACCTTTCCCTCCAGCGGCGTCAGGCTTGGCAGACGCATTCTGATCTGTGCCCCAATCGCCCGCGCGTCGCCCATATGTCACCCCTGTTTGCCACTGGTCCGCCCTGTCGATCAGCATGGCAACAATGAAGATGATGCCGGTGGCAAGCAACTGGTAGAACGCTTGCAGGTTCATCAACGTCAACCCGTTGCGCAGGGGTGACCTCGGCCAGCAAGGCGGGAACGGCCACAACGATCACCGGGTTGGGCAGGCCCAGGACAAAACCGATAGTCGGGGCACGAAAACCGTCGGGCAGGCCGAAAAGGTCCGTGCTGTTCGTGGAGATCGGGGCAAGCGCACGGACTGCGAGCCGCCGCATGCCATTAAAGCGCCCGTGTTGCATATGTTTCACCCCCACTTTCAACACAAGTCAGGTAGATTTCGTAAAGCTATGCAGCCGTAGCCCCCGCGAGGGCCAACCGAGCCACCTCTTGGGCTATCACCGGGTCCTGTCGGCTTTGCGCGTCAGCAAGCAGGTTGTCGCCGTCCATCCGGGCTACGGCGTTTAGCATCCGGCGGACAGTACGGATGTTGGCAGCACACTCGGCCACCGGGTCCAACCCCGAGGCGTCGGGGAAGGTGTCAAAATAAATCGCGCCCTCAAAGCCACCGCGACGTACTTCGCGCAGCAGTTCCAGCGTCTTTTGTTCATGCACTGCGCCGACCATCAACCCGTCGTCTCGTTTGCCGTAACCGTCGTTCAGATGCAGCCCGAGCAGGCGTGAATGGCGCAGGATCATCGCGGCGGCAAAGGCGGGCTGTTCATCAGCGTAAAGGGAATGGGCGAAGTCGATGGTGACGCCAAGGTTTTTGGCCCCCACCTCTCTGATCGCAAGCAGGGTGGTGGCGGCATCGGGAAGAACCGAGTAAGACCTTGGTTCATTTGGCTTATACTCGATAGAGATCATGCAATCGGGGTCGTGGGCGGCCACTTCGGCGATGCCTGAGATCTCAGCCTCCCACAGGGCGGGGTAGTCGCATTGGAAGGCGTAATCAAAGCCGTCTTGCCCCAGCCACAGGGTCATCATCGGCGCGCCCATGCTGCGGGCGGCGTCAATTCCACGCTTGGTCAGGTCAATCGCCTCTCGCCGCACCACGGGGTCGGGGTTGGTGAAAGCGCCGCGTTTGTAGGCGGGATTTGAATAGTAACGCATCGCAAGACCCGAGATCGCGAGGCCTTCGTTGCGCACGGCTGCCGCCACTTTCAGAGCATCTTCGCCCACATGATCGGGATAGTTCAGATCCAGTTCGGTCAGGCCAGGTACTGTAGCTGCGCGGGCGACCATCTGCGCAAGCGACGGTTTGCCCGAAAGGTCTGGCCAATACCCTGCAGCCCCCGAAGCAAATGAATTGATCCGCGTGGCAAAGCTGTGTCCTAGCATAAGAGTCCCTCCATTACTTTATAACTTATACAGAAGTTGTGAAGTAAGGAAGGAAGATTTATGACGCGTTACCGAGGGCCGGTTTTATTGGCGGATTGTTCAGCCGTTTAGCGCGTTTGCAATTTGCAAGGGTCTGGCAGGGTGAACCCGGCTTTACGGTGGTACCATGATTGGCCCCAGTGAAAGACCGTGGTGATTGACCTTTGCCGGGGGCGCGGCTACCGCTGAACCCATCATGGTGGATATCCGACCCGTTGCTTATGTCATTGGCCGCATCCTGATCGTTCTGGCGATCCTGATGCTGGCCCCCGCTATTCTCGATTGGCGGGCGGGGCTGGAGAATGGGCTGAAGTTTTTGCAGTGCGCGGTGATCACCGGGGTGGTGGGCGGTGCGTTGTCGCTGGCGACGGCGAACGCGCTGGGGCGGTCGCTGGACACGCGGCAGGCCTATCTGCTGACTGCGGGAATCTGGGTGCTGGTGCCGGGGTTTGGTGCGCTGCCGTTTCATCTGGGCGCGCCGGGGTTGTCGGTGACAGATGCCTATTTTGAGGCAGTCTCGGGCATCACGACCACCGGGGCCACGGTGATTTTTGGTTTGGATGATCTGCCGCCGGGCATGAACCTCTGGCGGGGGATGCTGAACTGGCTGGGCGGGCTTGGGATTGCCTTTATTGCAATGATCTTTTTGCCGCTGATGCGGGTAGGGGGGATGCAATTCTTTCGCACTGAAGGCTTTGATACCTTTGGAAAAGCCTTGCCACGGGCCACTGATATCGCGCGGCAGTTGCTGGGGGTTTATGCCGGGCTAACAATACTATGCGTCATGGCCTATCTGGCCGTTGGGATGACGGAATTGGACGCGATTGTCAGCGCCATGGGTACCATTGCCACCGGAGGCTTTGCGCCGATGGATGTGTCGTTCAGCAAATATGCAGGGGCTGGGGAATATGTAGGCGCGCTGTTCATGATCCTCGGCAGCCTGCCTTACATCCGCTATGTGCAACTGGTGAACGGGGCCTCGGGGCCGCTGCTGCGCGACAGTCAGGTGCAGGCGTATTTGCGCTGGTTGGGCACGGCGGTTGTGATGGTGACGGTGTGGCAAGTGCTGACCACCGGCATGGCGTGGGAGCCTGCGTTCCGCGAAAGCCTGTTCAACCTGACCTCGATCATGTCGTCAACCGGGTTCTTTTCTGGCAGTTTCCCCACTTGGGGCGGCTTCATGCTGGTGGTGGCGTTTTTGATCGGGGTGATCGGGGCCTGTTCGGGGTCAAGTTCCGCCGGATTGACCGTGTTCCGGGTGCAGATTGCGATGGCAGCCCTGCGGAGGGAAATCAGGCGGATCAGTTTGCCTGACAGTATCGACCCGGTAAAATACGAAGGCCGCACAGTAGATGACGATGTGATCAACGCGCTGATCATGTTCATCGCGGGGTATATCGTCATTCTGGGCGTACTGACGGTGGCGATGACGCTGCTTGGGGTCGATACAGTGTCGGCGCTGTTCGCGGTTTGGACGGCCCTTGGCAACATCGGCTACGGCTTTGGCCCACTGGTGGAGCGGACGGGCACCTTCATCGACTTTCCCCAGGGTGGCATTTTGATCATGACGCTGGCGATGCTGATGGGCCGGTTGGGGTTGCTGGCGATACTGGTGCTGGTGCTGCCGTCATTCTGGCGGCGATAGGGTGTCAGGATGGGCAGATTGCCCATCCTACGCGGCGGTGCGGCTGAAGGTAACCTGATTGCGCCCTGCGGATTTCGACAGCATCAGCGCCTTGTCAGCCTCGTCCACCATTTTCGTGACCATATCAGCCATCCTGTCGCCCACCACCATCCCGGGCCGGGACACCGCCACCCCGATCGACACAGTGACAGACAGAGACTGCCCGCCAGCAATGCGCATCGGCAGTTCCTCTATCGCCTGACACAGCCGTTCTGCCACCCCGCGCGCTTCGGCAAGGTCGGTGGCGGGCAGGGCGATCATGAATTCTTCGCCGCCGATCCGGGCCAGCAGGTCGCTGGCCCGCAGATTTGCCGAAAGCCTGCGAGACACCTCGACCAGAACCGCGTCGCCAGCGGCATGGCCAAAGCGGTCGTTCACCGATTTGAACCGGTCCAGATCGACCACCATTACCGCAAACGACGCACCGCTGGTTTCGGCGTCTTCTGCGATCGTCACAAGATGGGGCAGCGCGAAGCGGCGGTTGTAAAGCCCGGTCAGCGGATCAATCATCGCCATCCGCAGGCCGGTTTGTACGGAATCGCGCATCCGGTCACCCTGTCGTTTGCGGCGCAGCAGGCTGCGCAGACGCAACACCAACTCGCGCCCCGGCACATTTTCGGGCACAATATCATTGGCCCCCAGATCAAAGGCCATGGCCATGGTATCCCCGGCCTCTTGCGCGCCCATGATGCAGACGGCCGCATGGCGGGTAGACCCCCGGCTGCGCAGATCGGACATCAGGCGCAAACCGCCCCCCGCCCCGCCCAGATCAGCCTCGATCACAAACACATCTGGCGCGGAGCCTTCGCTTGCATCGGCAAGCACGTCTTCACGCGTCAGAATGATCACCCGGTCTGACATCAGAGGCTGCAGATCGCGGCGCCATCGCAGCGCGGTATCCGCGCGGTCGGCGACCAGCGCAATCGTGGCCGGGCGTTCAAACACCGGGGCGGCCTCTGCCAGGCCATAAGCATTCAGTCGCGCGCCCGTCTGGCCTGCACCAAAACCTTCGCCATCCCGCCCGCGCAGCAGGTTGCGCAACCGGGCCAGCAAGGTCTGTTCGTCCACAGGCTTGGTCAGCACATCATCGGCCCCGGCTTGCAATGCCGCCAACCGCGCCTCTGCGTCGCGGCTGGCGGTCAGCACCACAACCGGAATGTCGCGGGTCACGGGGTCTGCGCGCAGGCGGCGCAATACTTCGGCCCCCGGAATGTCAGGCAGCATCAGGTCCAGCAAGATCAGGTCAGGGCTTTCCGACCGGGCAAGGCGCAGGCAGCTTTCCCCGTCAGCCGCAAGGATCGGCTGATAGAACGCCCCCACCAGCTTGACCTTGTAGACAATCCGGTTGGTCGCCAGATCGTCAACGATGAGAACTTTGCCATCCATCCGACTACGTCCATGCCTCGCTGCTGTTTGCCATTTCATCAGACGACGATTTGGTTAAGAAAACCTTTCCGAATTAATCACAGACATGCGAGGTCAGGTGTGAAAATGCCATCACACCCGGGGAACACAGCATGATGAGGCAGGAATCCGCCGAAACAGTCGCATTGCAGGCACTTGGTTGGCTGGCGGGCAATGATGAATTGTTTCCTACTTTCCTTGGCACGACAGGGGCGGATGGGTCTGACGTGGCGGCCCGCGCGGCTGAGCCTGCTTTTCTGGCGTCAGTTCTGGATTTTCTGCTGATGGACGATGACTGGATCATCGCCTTTTGCGATGCCGCGGGCTTGCCTTACACCACGCCGCGCAATGCCCGTGCCGTGATGCCGGGGGGGGAGGCGAGTTGGAGCTGATTGCAATCCTGCCGATCCCCCGCCACAGTCGCATCCACACAGGAGGCACTGGATGATTGACGCGGTACTTTTCGACAAGGACGGCACGCTGTTCGACTTTCGCGCCAGTTGGGGTGGGTGGGCACGCCGCTATCTGACCCAGATTGCGCAAAATGCAGACCACGCAGCGACCATGGGACGGGCGATCGGCTATGACATGGCGTCAGGCCAGTTTGCCGCGGACTCTGTGGTGATTGCCGCCACCTCTGCCGATATCGCGCAGGCCCTGTTGCCACATTTGCCGGGCAAGACGGCGGAGGAGATTACCGCCCATATCAACGCCACCGCCGCCGGGGCCGCAATGTCGCAGGCGGTGCCATTGAAGCCGTTGCTGGAGGTGCTGAAGGCACGGGGGCTGAAGATCGGGCTTGCGACCAATGATTATGAGGCCGCCGCCCGCGCGCATCTGGCCGCCCACGACATCACCGGGTATTTCGATTTCATCGCAGGCTACGATTCCGGTCACGGGGCCAAGCCCGGCCCCGGCATGTGTCTGGGCTTTGCCAGCGCGGTTGGTATTGCGGCTGGCCAGATTGCCATGGTGGGCGACAGCACCCATGATCTGGAGGCAGGGCGCGCAGCGGGCATGCGTACGATTGCCGTGTTGACGGGCATCGCAGAGGCCGATCAATTGCGCGGGCTGGCCGATGTGGTCTTGGCCGATATTGGCGCAATTCCGGGCTGGTTGGACCAGATTTCGCCAGTTTGACGCAAGCGCCCACCAAAAACGACGCAATCCTGTCGCAAACGTAAGGCGCATCTCGCATGTGCATCGTTCATCCTTGGCGCAAGAGAAGCCAAAGGGATAGTCATGACCGAGGAACCGGGCCGCAAGCGCCGTGCAGGGGGCCGTGCTGGCAACAAACAGCGCGCAGGCACTGCCGTAATTGACCAGATGCCATGGCGGATCCCATTGAACCCGGATCGCCCGACCGAACCTTTAGATGCTGAAGGCGTGCAGCGCATCCACCGCGGCGCGATGAAAATTCTGTCAGATATCGGCATCGAGTTTCTGAACCCCGAGGCGGTCACGATCCTGCGCAAGGCAGGCTGCACGGTGAACGGCACCAATGTGCGGATGGACGAAGATTTCGTGATGGAGATGCTTTCCCACGCGCCCGAAAGCTTCACCATTACTCCGCGCAACCCTGACCGAGAGGTGATCATCGGTGGCAAGCACATGGTGTTTGTCAACGTATCTTCGCCGCCAAACGCCTGGGATCTGGAACGGGGCAAGCGGTCTGGTGACTTTGAGACGTTCAGGGAATTCATGAAGCTTACGCAGTATTTCAACTGCATCCACATCGCGGGTGGCTATCCGGTTGAACCGATCGATATTCACCCATCGGTGCGCCATCTGGACTGCGTTTATGAAAAGCTGACCCTGACGGACAAGGTGGTTCACGCCTATTCGCTTGGGGCGGAACGCGTCGAAGACGTCATGGAGATGACCCGCCTTGCGGGCGGTCTGACCCAGGCCGAATTTGACGCAAAGCCGCGGATGTACACCAACATTAACTCGGTCAGCCCCTTAAAGCACGACTATCCGATGCTGGACGGCGCGATGCGGCTTGCACGGCGCGGACAGCCCGTGATCGTAACGCCGTTCACGTTGGCGGGCGCGATGGCCCCGGTAACGATGGCGGGGGCGGTGACGCTGAGCCTGGCCGAGGCTTTGGCCGCGGTTGCCCTGCTGCAATACATCAACCCCGGTTGCCCGGTGGCGATTGGTACCTTCACCAGCAACGTCGATATGAAATCGGGTGCCCCCGCGTTTGGCACGCCCGAGTACATGCGCGCGACGCAGATGACTGGGCAGTTGGTGCGGCATTACAAGCTGCCGATGCGGTCGTCTGGGGTGTGTGCCGCCAACGTGCCCGATGGGCAGGCGATGTGGGAGACGTCAAACTCTCTTTGGGCGGCGGTGCAGTCGGGCACCAACATGGTCTATCACGCGGCGGGCTGGCTGGAAGGCGGGCTGATCGCATCCCCAGAGAAATTCGTGATGGACTGCGAAGTTTTGCAGATGATCCAGAGATATTTCGAGGAGGCAACCTTTGCCACCACCGACGAGGATATCGCCTTGGATGCCATCCGCGAGGTGGGTGCCGGCGGGCATTACTTTGGCTGCCAGCACACCCAAGACCGCTATTCCACGGCCTTTTATGCGCCCTTTGTGTCGGATTGGCGCAATTTTGAGGCGTGGCAGATTGACGGGTCGGTCTGGACGCCGGAACGCGCGCACCGGATTTACAAGCAGATCATCGCCGAGTTTGAAGAACCCGAGATGAACGGCGATCACCGCGAGGATTTACGCCGCTTTGTCGCCAAACGCAAACAAGAGGGCGGGGCGCCGACCGATTTCTAAGGGCAGGCGGTTGTTGATTCCAGAGTGGGGGGTTTCCCCCGCCCCTAAAAAGGCGGTGGTTTCCAGCGTTGGATGTTTTCGCACAGCGGATGATGAGATTGCGGCCTTTTGCGCTGCGGGATAGCTTGCGCACCATGACTTGACCGCAAGGATGCACCCGATGGACAGTGTGATACGCAACCGCCTGCTGATGGCGGGCATCGGTGCCATTGCGGGCTTCAGCTTGTATGCGCTGTTTGAGGTGCTGGATCAGGCCTTGCTGCCAGACCGCGCCGCGTTGTGGCTGACCTGCTTTGCCGCCGTGTTCTTCACAGCCCTGCTGGCGATGACGGGGCCGTTCCCTGTATTGCGCGCCGGGGTGCGGGCATTGGCCTTGGCGTTGTTGGTGGCGACGCTGCTGTTCTGGGCCGGATTTCGCTATGACAGTCTTAGCAGCTTTGCCAACGGGCCACTGGCGTTTTTGGCGGTGCTGGTGCTGGCGACGCTGCCCCTGCCTTTTATCATCGCGGCAGATGGGCCGGGGTGGCGCGATTATCCGACCCTGTTCAGCCAAAGCTGGACTATTCTTGTCCGAATGTCGGCGGCGTGGGTGTTTGTCGGCGTGGTCTGGCTAGTGGTGTTCTTATCGGATGCGCTGCTGTCGATGGTCGGGGTCACACTGATCGGCGATGCAATTGAAAATTCAGGCGTTATCTTTGTGATAAGCGGCGCCGTGCTCGGTCTCGGGCTGGCTGTGGTGGCCGAATTGTCAGACATGGTGTCGCCCAGTCTGGTGCTGCGTCTGCTGCGGCTGCTGTTGCCGGTGGTCGTGGTTGTTATGGCGGTGTTTCTGTTGGCGGTGCCGTTGCGGGGCATGACAGAGGTGTTTCAGAGCCTGTCGGCAGGGTTCATCTTGCTTGCGATGGCGGCGGCAGGGATTACGCTGGTGTCAACGGCGGTGGATCAGACCGATGCGGATGCAGCCCATCACCCGGTCATTGCCGGGGCCGCGCGGGCGGTGTGCCTGATGCTGCCGCCGCTGGCGGCGCTGGGGGCGTGGTCGGTTTGGCAGCGGGTGGCGCAATATGGCTGGACGCCGGAACGCCTGTTTGCCGCGACCGTGGCGATGTTCGCGCTGGCTTACGGGATCCTCTACGCCGTGGCGGTGCTGCGGGGGCCCGTGTGGCGCGCGCAGGTACGGCGCGGCAATACGCTGATGGCGATTTTGCTGATGGCGGTTGCGGTGATGTGGCTGACCCCGGTGTTGAACGCTGAACGCATATCCTCGCACGATCAGTTGGCGCGTTTCAAATCCGGGGCCGTGAAGGCCGAGGCGCTGGACATGGTCGCCCTTGACAGTTGGGGCCGCGCAGGCGCGCAGGTGCGCGCCGAGTTGGAGGTGCTGGCCGCCACTCCGGGGCAAGAGGCGCTTGCCGCCCGGCTGGCGCAAACCGATACGGTGACACCGGCAGATCCTGCGGTGGCGGTTGCGGCACTGGCCGCGATGATGCCGCTGCAACCGCCAACAGCGACAGCCACCCGCGATTTCCTGCTGGCAGGACTGGATGGCTATACGGTGAACGACTGGGCCATGGCCTGCGGGCGCAACCTGCCTGATGGCAAGGCGGGCTGTTTGATGGTGGTCGCCGACTTGTGGCCGCGTGAACCGGGGGAAGAAGCGATTGTACTGCTTAATCAAGGCGGTTGGGCCATGATGCAGGGTCTGATTTTCCGCGATGCCAAGACAGAAACCCGGCAGGTCTGGGCGGGCGCGGGCGGCACACTGGACACGCAGGCCGCCCTTGCCCTGCTGTCTGCGTGGCAGTCCGAGGCCCCGCCGCTGGCTCCGGTGCCGCTGAACCAGTTGGGGGTCGAAGGGGGGCTGATCCTGCTACCCTGACTGCGTTGGTGGGATGTTAACGGCTTGGTCCTAATCTGAGGGGGAATCAGAAAGGAACGGACCATGCATGGCTTGATCAACCGCGCTGTGCAGTGCTTTGTACGCGACACCTATGGTCCCGACCTGTGGCTGCGGGTGGCGCGAGAGGCTGGCCTGCCGTTCGACAGTTTCGAGCCGATGCTGCGCTATGACGCGGCCCTGACTGACGGGGTAATTGCCGCCGCCGCCCGCATCCTCAGCCGCCCACGCGAGGCGTTGCTAGAGGATTTGGGCCACTATCTGGTCTCGCACCAGAACCTAGAATCGCTGCGCCGCCTGCTGCGCTTTGGCGGCGTCAGCTTTGGCGATTTCCTGAACTCGCTGGAGGATTTGCCGGGCCGCGGTCGCCTCGCGGTGCCTGACCTCGACCTGCCTGATCTGGTGCTGCAAGACCGGGGCGGGCAGATTTATGCGTTGAGCTGCCGGTTTCCGATGCCGGGGGTGGGCCATGTGATGCTGGGGCTGCTGCGGGCGATGGCCGACGATTACGGGGCGCTCGTGCTGCTGGACCATGACGGCAAGGTGGCGGGAGTTGAGGTGATCTCGATCCACCTTGCCGATACCAGCCACACGGCGGGTCGACGTTTCGATCTTGCTGCACCGGTGGGCTAGGCAATGGATGGAACCATGACTGACCGCGCCGTATGTCTGGACCGGGTCGCGCTGGATTGGCTGATGCCGATGCACCTGGCGCTCTCTGCCTCAGGGCACGTAACCAGTGCGGGGTCCACGCTGATCAAGATGCTGCCGGGCCAGCGGCTGATGGGCAGAGCGGTGTTTGATCTGTTTGACGTGCGCCGCCCTTGGGGGGTTGTCACTGCCGAAGGGCTGATGGCCCGCGCCGGTCAGCGGTTGCATCTGCACCCCAAGGACCGCCCGGATGACGCCTTGCGCGGAGTGGCGATGCCGATGGCAGACGGGCAGGGATTGCTGATCAACCTGTCCTTCGGCATTGGCGTGATCGATGCTGTGCGCCGCCACGCCCTGACCGAAGCCGATTTTGCGGCCACCGACCTCACGGTCGAATTACTGTATCTGGTCGAGGCCAAGACAGCGGTGATGGACGAATTGAAGGGCCTGAACCTGCGGCTGCAAGGGGCCAAGGTCGCGGCAGAAGAACAGGCATTGACTGACCCGCTGACCGGCCTGCGCAACCGCCGCGCCGCCGATCTGCGGCTTGATCTGCTGTGTTCGGGGCGACGGGCGTTCAGTGTGTTGCT
>JANNNF010000090.1:0-5155 GCA_031398405.1 Rhodobacterales bacterium
CAATGATACGCTGGATGGCGGGGCAAACAGTGACAGCATGACCGGCGGCGCGGGAGACGATGTCTATGTCTGGGACAACTTGACCGATGTGATCGTTGAGGCCGCGAGCCAAGGCATGGATGAGGTTCGCACTGCCTTCACCTACACGCTTGCCGCCGCCAACGTGGAACGGCTGGTGCAGACCGGGCAATCCAACATCAATGCCACCGGAAATGATCAGGCAAACGTCATCTTCGGCAACATCGGCACAAACCAGCTGTTTGGACTTGCGGGCAACGACTCCCTCGATTCCGGTGCGGGTGGCGATACGATGACTGGCGGGCTGGGGGCGGATACGTTCATTTTCACCGCCCGGTCCTCTGGCACGTTTGACTATGACACTGTGACCGATTTCAACGCAGTTGATGGCGGCGCGGCGGAGGGCGATATCATGGCATTTACCGGGCTGGTCGGCGCGTTTGCCTATGTCGGCACTGGTGCGTTTTCGGGCGGGTCGAACAATTCTGAAGCCCAGATTGTCGGCAACGCCGTGCTGGTCGATATCAATGGTGACACTGTGGTGGATTTCAACATTCACCTGACTGGGCTGACGGCGGCCACACAACTGACAGCGGCGGATTTCATGTTCTTCTGACCCGGGCAATGGCCCCCAACATGGGGGCCACGGCCGTGGTAAACTTTCGACCTATGCAGCCTGCGCGCGGGATAGAACCCGCGCCATGGTATCGCCCATCGAACTGGGGTTCGGGGCCACGGTGATGCCTGCCGCCGCCAGAATTTCCACTTTTTCCTGCGCGGATTCGCCAAAAGCACTGATAATGGCCCCCGCGTGCCCCATCTTGCGGCCCTTTGGGGCAGATAAGCCCGCGATGTAGGCCACCACCGGTTTGGTCATGTGATCGCGGGCGAAAGCAGCGGCCTCGGCCTCTTGGGGACCACCGATTTCGCCAATCATCATCACGGCATCGGTTTCAGGGTCAGCCTCGAACAGCGCCAGAATGTCGCGGAAGGACGATCCGTTGATCGGATCGCCGCCAATCCCGACCGAGGTGGAAACCCCGATCCCGAGCAGCTTCATATGGGCCGCAGCCTCATAGCCCAGCGTGCCCGACCGACCCACAATCCCCACCCGACCTGGCATGTAGATGTGCGGCGGCATGATGCCCATAAATCCCTGTCCCGGGCTGATAATGCCCGCGCAGTTGGGCCCGATCAGCCGCATCTTGCGGGATTCAGGATAGCGGCGCAGGAACCGCTTTACCTTCATCATATCCTGACTGGGGATGCCGTCGGTCACGCAGACGGCGGTCTTGATGCCCGCATCTGCAGCTTCCATGATCGCGTCGGCGGCAAAGGGGGGGGGCACGAACACAAGGCTTGCCTCGGCCCCTGTGGCCTCGACTGCCTCACGCACGGTGTTGAACAAGGGGCGGTCCAGGTGGCGTTCGCCCCCCTTCCCCGGGGTGACGCCGCCGACCACATTGGTGCCGTAGCGGATCATGTCCGCGGCATGGAACGCGCCGATGCGGCCTGACATGCCTTGCACGATGACGGGGGTGGTTCTGGTGATCAGGATGGCCATGGGAACCTCAGGCGGCAAGGGGTTGACGGGCGGCAACAGCGGCAGCTGCCGCCTCTGCCAGTGTGTCGGCGGTAATCAGCGGCAGGCCAGACCCTGCGATGATCGCGCGGCCTTCCTCGACATTGGTGCCCGCCAGACGCACGACGACCGGAATGGTCAACCCAACCTCGCGGTAGGCCTGCACCACGCCTTCGGCCACCCAATCACACCGGTTGATGCCAGCGAAGATATTGACAAGGATGACCGACACCTTGTTGTCGGCCAGCACAGTCCGGAACGCGCGCACCACCCGTTCGGGCGAGGCCCCGCCACCGATATCAAGGAAGTTCGCAGGCTCGCCCCCCGCCAGTTTGATCATGTCCATCGTGGCCATCGCAAGGCCAGCGCCGTTGATGATGCAGCCGATATCACCGTCAAGACCGACATAGGCAAGGCCATGATCCCCGGCGGTGGATTCGCGGGCATCTTCCTGACTGCGGTCGCGCAGTTCGGCGATTTGCTGCTGGCGGAACAAGGCGTTGGTGTCAAAGCTCATTTTGGCATCCAGTGCGACCAGATCACCCGTATGGGTGATGACCAGGGGGTTGATCTCAACCATCACCGCGTCCAGATCGCGGTAGGCGCGGTAACACGCGCGCAGGATGGTGACCATCTGCGCCACCTGCCCCCCCTTCAGCCCCAGTTGAAACGCCAACTCTCTGGCCTGAAATTCCGACAGGCCAACGGCAGGGTCGATCGTCATGCGGCGCAGACTGGCTGGGTCGGTTTCGGCCAGGTCCTCAATCTCCATCCCGCCGTGGGCCGATGCCACGATCATGATGCGTTCGGATTTGCGGTCCAGCACAAGGCCCAGATACATTTCCTGTGCAATGTCGGAGGCGCCCTCGACCCACAGGCGGTAAACGCCCTTGCCACTGGCATCGGTCTGTTTTGTCACCAACTGTCGCCCGAACAAGGTGGCAGCAAAGGCCTGCACCTCGGCCTCTGAACGGCACAGCTTGACCCCGCCCGCAGCGCCGCGCCCGCCCGAATGGATCTGCGCCTTGACGACCCAAGCCGCCCCGCCCAATTCCCGCGCCCGGTAGCCCGCCTGTTCAGGGCTGTAGGCCAATCCGCCGCGCGGCACCGGAACGCCAAAGCGCGCGAGAATTTCCTTGGCCTGATATTCGTGAATGTCCATCGGTCTCTCCTTTGCCTCGGCGGGTTCCCCCTCCCAACGAGGGGGAGGGAAAGTGCTTATGCGTCACAGAAGCGGCGCGGCTTTGCGCGCCTCCCCTTCCCCTCGCTGCGAGGGGCTGGGGCTTGGGGGCTATTTCGCAGCAATCGCCTCGGCCAGAACCAGCACGTTCATCGCCATTTTCTCAGACGCTGCATCAATCATCTTGCCGTCAAGGCTGGCCGCCCCCTTGCCCATGCTTTCGGCCTTGCGCAGTTCCTCAATGATCCTGCGCGCCTTGGTGACTTCGGACTCCAACGGGCTGAACACTTCGTTCGCCAGCGCCACCTGTGACGGGTGGATCGCCCATTTGCCTTCGCACCCCAAAGCCGCCGCCCGGCGCGCGCCGTCGCGGTAACCTTCGGGATCGGAAAAATCACCGAACGGCCCGTCGATGGCGCGTAAGCCATATGCCCTGCAGGCGATGGTCATGCGGCTGATGGCGGCGTGCCACTGATCGCCGGGGTAATGCGGGTTCAGCCCGCCGATGTTGGTTGTGCGCGCCCGCATTGATGCCGAATAGTCGGCAACGCCAAAATGCAGCGCCTCTAACCTGCCGCCGAACTGGGCGATTGCTTCGACATTCGCCATGCCAAGCGCGGTCTCGATGAGCGCCTCCAACCCCACGCGGGTGGCAAGGCCCCGGCCTTGTTCGATCTGGTTGACCATCGCCTCAACCATGTAAAGGTCGGCGGGCACGCCCACTTTAGGCACCAGCAAAGTATGCACTCGGGACCCGGCCTGTTCCATGATATCAACCACATCGCGGTACATGTAGTGGGTATCAAGCCCGTTGATCCGCACCGAAACCGTCTTGCCTTTGGCGGCCCAGTCAATGTCGTTCAGTGCCTGCACGGCGTTTTTGCGCGCCTGTTCCTTTTCGGGCGGTGCCACCGCATCTTCAAGGTCGAGGAAGACGTAATCCGCAGGTCCCTCTGCCGCCTTGTCGATCATCGTCGGGTTAGAGGCCGGCACCGCGAGTTCAGAGCGTTGCAGCCTTTGCTTGCGCAAGGGGTAAAGAGTATGGCTCATCTGATTGGTATCCTTTTTACTCGGCGGCGATGCGCAGGGTGGTCTGTGCGCTGCGGCCGTTGGCGAACCACCCTTGCGCGGCGGCAACCCCGGACCCGAAAACAATCTGTGCCCCGGCCTCGCTCAGCGCCATTTCGGCTACCGACAAGGCGGTCAGCACCATGCCTTCATTCAGATCGCCCAAATGGCCGATGCGAAAGACTTTGCCCGACAGGCGCGACAGGCCCGACCCAAAGCTGGTGTTATAGCGGTCATAGCCGATGCGGATCACCTCACGCGCGTCTACGTCAGCGGGCACGCGGATGGCGGTCACTGTATCCGACGCAAGGCTGGGATGTTCAGCGCACACCTGCAAGCCCCAGGCGGCAACGGCGCGGCGCACGCCTTCGGCAAGACGGGCGTGGCGGGCGTAAACAGCCCCCAAGCCTTCGGCCTTGATCCGGTCCAAGGCCCGGCGCAACCCGTGCAGCAGTTGAGTGGGCGGGGTGTAGGGGAAGTATCCCGTGGTCTGTAGGGCCGCAAAGTCGCGGAATTCAAAATAGGCACGACGCAGGGTGGCGGTTTCACTCGCCAGCATCGCCTTGTCCGATACCGCCAGAATTCCCAGACCGGCCGGGCACATCAGGCCTTTCTGGCTGCCCGTGACCGCCAGATCAACACCCCAACCGTCCATCGCAAACGGGATCGACCCGACCGAGGATACCCCATCGACAAACAACAGCGCGTCGTGAAAGCAATCGTCCAGCACGCGGCGAACCGCAGCGATATCGCTGGTCACGCCGGTTGCGGTTTCATTATGGGTGACGAATACTGCCTTGATGTCACCGCGCCGGTCCGCTGCCAGACGGCGCATGAATTCGCTGACCGGAACGCCAGCACCCCAAGGCACATCGACGGCCTCAACCTGCAACCCCAGACGCGTGGCCATTTCCGCCCAAAGGGTGGAGAACTGCCCGTGCCGCGCCATCAAGACCCGGTCACCAGGGTTCAGCGTGTTGGTGATTGCGGCTTCCCACGCCCCGGTGCCCGACCCCGGGAACAGCATCACCGGGCCAGTTGTACCGAAAATCGGCTTCAGGTCTGCGATGATGCCCAAGGCAAGCGCGCCAAACTCTGGCCCACGCTGGTCTTGCATCGGCACGTTCATCGCCATGCGCACGTCATCAGGCACGTTGGTCGGCCCAGGGATGAAGAGGTGGTTGGTTCCGGTTTTCATGGCATGCCTCCGATTGCGTTAAGGACTGCATCGCACCGCCAGCGGTTTGTGCAAAATGAAAGCAGGTTGCGCTGTGAACGCGAAGATTTACAAATCGTTAAATCTGTAA
>JANNNF010000095.1:0-6531 GCA_031398405.1 Rhodobacterales bacterium
GCATCACGTCGCCAATGTGCCGCAAGACCTACTGAGTTCAGGATGAAGGAGTCATGGTCACATGGTCCGACCACACGGAAATCCAGCGACACAGCTTCCAGCGGTACTAATGTTTGCGCCCGTGTGTGCAACCCATGCCCGACCAGCCACTGCAAGGGTTTGGCCTGAACTAACTGGGGATTGCGGCATTTGTGAAAGCTGTCCAATGCCAGCACTTCCACCCCTTCGGCGCAAAGGTCTGCGACAGTCGCGATGCGACACACCAGGCGATCCGCCTGTTCTGCCAGTGCGGTCTCAGCCGCCTCCATCAGCGCGGAAATTTGCGCCTGCCCGTCGCCAAGCCCTTTGCCTTGCGTCTGCGAGAAGGACCGCGCGCCCGGGCGTATCGCGGCCCACACCGGCAAGCCGATGTCGTCGAGCCCAGTAAAGTCGGCAAGCCGCGTCACATCATATTGTGCGGTGGGAAACGGCTTTTCCAAACGTGGGGCCGTAAAGGGGCGTTCGGCCTGCATCCAGTCCATTATCGCTTACCGCGCCCGACAAGGATTGCCATAGGCGTCTGGCCTTCAATACAGCCGCGAATAAGATGCGGCTCATTTGCGGCATTGATTTGGGCAATTTGACCAAGCTGCGCCAAGGTATCAACATGGCTTTGCCCGTCACCACGACTGAACATGCCCGAAAGCTGTACGGCCAGTTTGTTCAGGTCAACTTCGGGTTTTTCCGTTTCAGAATTGATCGTGGCCAACCCAAGATGGATCGCCGTATAGGTGATATCATCGCCTGTCAGGTATTCGACCCGTGATGCCCCAACATCAACCAGACACAGGTTTTCGCCGTCCACTATCACAAAGAACTTTTGTGGGTTTTTGTTTATGTATGCATTATCAGTCATTTACACCTCTCCTGAGTTGATCAATTACTTCACGCCCGCCTTGGCCAGACCGTCTACATAGGCGTTGAAACTGTCTTTGCCGTCACGGTCGGGCGACAGGCCGATCAAGTCGGCAGCCGTCATGCCCGGCAGGGTTTCCTTCAAGCGCCGTGCCCATTTACGCGCAAGATCAGGCTGACCAGCTTGCGCGTAGCTCGCAGTGCGCAAACCCAAGGCTACGGATTTGTCGGCGATCTGGTCGCAACGCGCGGCCGCAGTCACAAAATCCAGACGGTTGAAGGCGATAGACGCCCCAAACCACCAGTAGCGGTCTGGGGGAACGGGATTAAGGTCAAGCGCGGCGGCAAAGCGGGTTTCTGCGGCAGTGTGCTGACCCAGATGGCTGAGCGCGTCGCCAAATTCCAGCAGCATGTCGGCGTCATGGGGCGACAGGCTTTGTGCTACCGTAAACGCTTCTTCCACCACATCCCAGCGACGCTGATACAGCGCAACGGCCCCGGTGATCCAATGGCCAGTTGATCCCGACGGCTCCAGCTCCATTGCCCGCGCTGCCCGCATCCGGGCAGCGGCCAACAATTCAGGGTCGGTCCCGCCTCGCAAAATCCATTCGACAAACAGCGTCTCGGCAATTCGAGCGTGCGCCGGGGCAAAACCTTGGTCAAGGGTAAGCGCGCGGGCGAATTCGCTGCGCGCGCGGCGCACATGCGGCAGATCACAGCGGGCCTGCAGGGTGCGCCCTTGCAAGAAATGCAGCAACGCTGGCGGCTTGGCTGTCAGCCGCAGATCATCGCGCAGAGTACGCTCCAGTTCTGCCGCGATGGTCATGACAACACGCGCCATGACGTGGCGCAAGGATTGCCCCAATGCCGCAGTGTCCATAGGCACGGTACAGGCCCAGACGATGGCGCGGTTGCGCAGGTCCGTCAGGCGCAATCGCAAAGTGACCCCGGCTGTATCTTCATCAAGGCTGCTCGATACCGCATAATCCGCCCGAAGCAGGCTGTTGTCGCGCGGCAAACCAAATTCATCGGCCATGGCAAAGCTGGAATAGGGGGCCAGAACGGCAAAACTATGATAGGCGGCCAGACCAAAGGCCAGCTCCTCGACCAACCGACCTGCGAGGTCCGCCAAAACGGGTGCGCCGTGCGATTTAGGATACATCAGGGCCAGTCGGGGCACTTGCACAGCCGTTTGCACCGGCATTGGCCTGCCAAGATCCGGCACGCTTGACCCAACCGCCCCAAGCCTCCGCGTCAAAGCCACACTTTGTGCGGTTGCGGGGTGGGCTTCGGCCGAGCGCAAAGCGGCACGCGCACGGTCGTAGTCGCCGATCCGGGCATAGGCTTGCGCGATTGCGACGCCTAGACCCGCGTCACCCGATTGTAAATGATCCTGTCGTGCCTCTATTCTTGCAATGTCACCCGCAACCGCAGCGCCAAAGCGTGTCATCTGGTCAAGGGCTATGATCGCAGCGCTTGCTACGCGGCGACACAGCAAATCGCGCATTGGATTCAAATCCGACGCGGGAAGCGCGTTAAAGCCTTGCATCAGCGGCCCGGCAAAAAGGTCTATCGCACGCAACGTGTCTGACAACTGTCCAGTCTGAAGCAGGTCACTTACAACACAGGCGTCGATACGGGTGCCATCTTTTATTGTCAGGTCGCTGCCAACCGGCACGATCAAGCCCGCTTGCAACCCGGTTGCCCGATCAATCCGCACCAACAACTGACGCAAATTGGTGCGCGCCTTCGCTTCGTCAGTTCTGGGCCAAACTTGCACAGCGGCCTGCTGGCGAGACAGGCGAAAGCCGGGTGCCGTCGCGATCATGGCCAACAAGAGAAAGCCGCGCTCTGGAAAAGTCTGGGCCAAAACCGGGCCATGCCATTGCGCTGGGCCTAAAAGCTGTATCAGCGGTTTTGACTGCATGTCTCGCATACCAAAAATCCACAGGCTAAGAATACTGCCAGTTTATTGGGCCTTCACGTTGTGGCAAGCGGCATGTCGGCACGGCAGCAGTGTGACACAGTGCCGAGTCACGCTGTTGTCACGGTGTAGGCGTCAAAATTCCTGGTCTTGCCATCGACAAGCGAGCCCCAGTCAGACCCCCGGATGCCGCCTGCCAAAGATAAAAGTCTTCACCATTTAATAATTAGAGTGAAACCCGCATGAAGGGAGGCCACGACCATTTGACGCGTGTACCGCATACCGCACCAACCGAGGCGCTTCGGGCAAGGTCACACTGCTTTTCTGACACATGTGCATACTGCAAAGCCGTTAAAACTGCCCCGGCATTTTCCTGCATTTTTAAAGAGAGTATCGCGCCCGCACTTTAAGAATCGCTTAAGGACGTCACATGTTAAGGCAGCAAGCCAGAGCGGAGGAACCTTGGGGTGGCAAGGTTTACCGTTCTACACGCGCCTCCATCGCGACAGGGCCGCCGACATAGCTGGTCCAGAGGTTTAGCCCGCCTTCCCGCTCGGTGGCGTTCAGGGCGAATTCTGCGGTATCAAAAAGGGGCGAGACGCTGCGAAAACTCAACCTTGCAGGCGGCGCGCCCAGCACCGACTGCGCCAGTTGTGCCAACAGCGTAGCCTGCAGGGGGCCATGGACGATCAAGCCAGGGTAGTTTTCATCAACTTCGGAATAGGGAGTGTCATAGTGGATACGGTGCGCATTGAAGGTGAGCGCCGAATAACGAAACAGCAATGGTGCCGAGGGCTGGACCACACGGCGATGCGCGCCCTCAGGTGCCGGAACCTTGGGCGCAGGCTTTGGCGTCGCTACGATCTGAGATCTGGCGGCCTCTGACTCACGATACACAATCTCTTGGCGCTCGGACAAAATCGCGCGGTCATCGCTCATCAACTCATGGCCGACAGTCACGAAACAAAGCGTTCCGCTGCGGCCTTCTTTTATCGTGATGTCCTCGATTGACGAATGACGCGTGACCGTTTCACCGACGCGGATTTCGCTATGGAAGGTCAGTGCACCACCCGACCACATACGGCGAGGCATTGGCACAGGCGGCAAAAAACCGCCGCGCGCCGGATGGCCGTCAATTGCCAGAGCTGACGTCGGCACAGACGGCTGCGCGAGGCACCAATGCAGCATCCGTGGAACGATATCATCGCCTTCATGCAGATCTTGATCAAACGTAGCGGCGAAGCGCGCAACCAATGCGGCTGTCACAGTCTCTGACGCTGATTCACGCCGGCCGATCCATTGGCGGAGGTAGTCGATATCCAAAGTCATGCCGAACTCATTCAGTAAAAGGCAAATACCGCGCCGAAGGCGTCCGGTGACGTTAAGTATTGCGCAATCAAGGCAGCGCTTTAAGAACAGATCTGCCACCAGCCAGTGTAAAGTCAACGAACACTTGGCATTGCGGCAGCCACTTTTTCATCATCACCTTCTTGGAAGATCAAGGATGCGCTCGGCAGCGTGGGACAATTCGAAGTCGGGCACGTCAGATCGGGATTGATGCAGACCAGACGACCCAATGCTGATCTTCGTCGCCTTTCTGATTTTCTTACGCGTTCGCATGGGCATGGCTAAGACTTCCAGGACGTAGGCTTGGCCATGAGGCATAATCCGAAGCCTAGCGTAACCCATTTGCACCAGCGGCCTGACAGGATACCTTGCGGTGATGAAAACGCCCGACATCAGCCCCGTTCATGACACGTCCGCCATAAGCCGGATGCCAGATTGGGTCATTGCAGCACCAGCAAGATCCACGAGCGAGGCGGCGTTCCGTTCCGGGGCTGCATTGGCGTATCTGTATAGCGCAGGCTGTGCAGCCAACGTGCCGCAAGCCTTGTGGCGTGACCGGCTGGCGCTGAAGGCGGCCGAAGTCAGCGCAAACATCGCCGGGCGGCACGAGGGAGAAATTGCCCTTCGTGATACGGTTCACTTGCTTAGGTCCAATGATCATCCGGGGCCTGCGGGCGAAATCCTTCGCCAATGGTCCCGCGCAGTGGCCCGCCCGGCTTCTATACCCCATCTGGAAGCTGTGCTTGCCGGGTTTCCGGTCGCCCGAATTACCGGTTGTTTCAAGGCAGCGGATGGCAATCCCGTTGATCTCGCGGCAGGCGTGATACAGGCTGTTCTAACGGAAACCCCACGCGCCCACACGGCGGCGATGATTTTGGCCGACGCTGTGATCGCCAAGGCCTTGGGTTGGGATCACATCGTGCCAACTCTCGCCATTGCACTGAAACCCCGCGATTTGCGACTGCGGGAGGATGCATTACGGATGGCTTGTCATCAGGCAATTTTACAGGGTGCTGTGAAGGCGACGGCACTGGCAACTGATCTAGCGCGGCGGGCTGTGCGGTTGCGGGACGCGGTGCCAAAACTGCGGGCCAAAGGGGCTGAGAGGGCCGTCGACGTGTTCCTGAGAACGGATGCTCTGGCACCGGCGGCACTGTTGAGTTTTATGTCTGACCGTGCGGCGCGGCGATTGTGTGACCGGCTGGTTTCCCTGGGTGTCGTGCGCGAATTGACCGGGCGTGATACATTCCGGCTGTACGGTGTTTGAAGATGGCACAGGCGCGCAGGCCACCTGATCTTGACCGTGAACTGGCTGACCAGTTGCCCGAAATCCGGTGGCGCGAGTGGATGCGCCGGATTGAAGCTGTGCTGTTCGCAAGCGCATCGCCGGTTGCACGCGACGATCTGGCCCGCGTCGTTGGAGCCGGGGCATCAGTTGACCTGCTGATTGCGGATATTTCCAATGATCTGGAGGCCCGCCCGTATGAGGTCGCACGCGTTGGCGCAGGCTGGATCCTGCGCACAAAACCGGCCTATCGCAGTGCGATTCAGGCAGCGGCAGATGTGAGCGGGCAGGCGCTTGACCTGAACACCGCTGACATTGCGGTGCTCGCCGCCATTGCCTACCACCAACCTGTCAGTCGCGACGGGCTCAAGACCATTTTCGGAAAGGATATCAGCCGAGACCTGATTGGTCGGTTGACAGCGCATGGTCTGATTGCGACCGGCCCGCGTGAGCCCCGCCGTGGAGCACCGTATACGTTTGTGACGACCGAAACATTCCTCGCCGCCTTCGGATTGGAATCGCTGCATGATCTGCCAGACCCCGAGCAGTTGGCAGATGCTGGATTCAAGACGCCGTAAGCCGCTTGCACATGCGTTTTGCCACCAAATCTTCAGTGTAATTTCACATCACATCTATCCCGGGAAGCAGGCGGCCCCCCGGGGCAATGCAGCAAACTATCCAACCATGGACGATACGCCGACCTGCGCCGGGCGCAGAAGACGGTCGTGCAACATGAAACCTTCGGTCATCACTTGAATGATCTGGCCCGCTTTGGTGCCTGCGACAGGGGCTTCGAACATGGCCTGATGCAGTTGCGGGTCAAACAGGTCGCCGATCTTGGGGCTGATTGGCGCGACACCATGTTTGGTCATCACGTTCGACAGCTCTCGCAGGGTCAGCTCAACCCCTTCGAACACAGCAGACGATGCTGCGCGGGCCTCATCACTGGCTGCACCAAGCGCCCGGCTGAGGTTGTCATACACCGGCAACAGGTCGCGGGCCAGCCGGGTGCTGCCATACTGTTCCGCTTCACGCCGGTCACGGTCTGCCCGTTTGCGCGAATTTTCGGCATCAGCAAGCG
>JANNNF010000135.1:0-2114 GCA_031398405.1 Rhodobacterales bacterium
CTTGGTGTTCGGCGACCGGGGCACCGGCAAATCCACCGCCGTGCGCGCGCTGGCCGCCCTGCTGCCGCCGATTGAGGCGGTAGAGGGCTGTCCGGTGAACTCTCCCCGACCCGAGTTGTGCCCCGATTGGGCGGCGGTCACTTCGACCCGCATCGTGACCCGCCCCACCCCAGTTGTCGATCTGCCGCTTGGTGTGACCGAGGACCGCGTGGTGGGTGCGCTGGATATTGAACGTGCCCTGACGCGCGGCGAAAAAGCGTTTGAACCCGGCCTTCTGGCCCGCGCCAACAGAGGGTATCTTTACATTGACGAGGTGAACCTGCTGGAGGATCACATCGTCGATCTGCTGTTGGACGTCGCACAATCCGGCGAAAACGTGGTCGAGCGGGAAGGGTTGTCGATCCGCCACCCCGCACGGTTCGTGCTGGTGGGGTCGGGCAATCCCGAGGAAGGCGAGTTGCGCCCGCAACTTCTGGACCGGTTCGGCCTGTCGGTCGAGGTCACATCGCCCCGGGATATAGCGACGCGGGTCGAGGTGATCCAGCGCCGCGATGCTTATGAAAACGGCTATGACGCGTTCATGGCGCTGTGGCGGCCGATGGATGCGGGGCTTCAAAATCAGATCCTTGCGGCCCGCGTCGCCCTGCCGCAACTGACAACCCCCAACACTGTGCTGCACGATTGTGCGGCATTGTGCATCGCCCTCGGGTCGGATGGGTTGCGTGGTGAACTCACGCTGCTGCGCGCCGCCCGTGCGCTTGCCGCGTTCCACGGCGACAAGACTGTCACCCGCAACCACCTGCGCCAAGTGGCACCCATGGCCTTGTCACACCGCCTGCGCCGCGATCCGCTGGATGAGGCAGGATCGGGCGCGCGGGTAAACCGCAGCTTGATCGAGGTATTGCCCTGACCGACCTTTCAGACCCCTGGCAGCGCGCACACACCGCCCTGATGCTGCTGGCGGTTGATCCGGCTGGTCTGCGCGGGTTGTGGCTGCGCGCGCGCGCAGGCCCAGTGCGCGACCGGGTGACAACCGCCCTGTCCGCGATCCCGCTGCCCGCCCGCCGGCTGCACCCGACCATTGCCGATGATGCCCTGTTTGGCGGGCTGGACCTGACGGCGACGCTGGCCACAGGTCGCCCGGTGCAGACGCCGGGGATGCTCGCCACGCCCGCTTTGCTTATCCTGACCATGGCCGAACGCTGCCCCCCGGGGCTTGCTGCACGCCTTGCATCGGCGCTGGATGCTCCTGCCCATTGCCTGATCGCGCTGGACGAATCCGCTGGCCCGGATGAGGGCCTGCCCCCGGCGCTTGGCGACCGTCTCGGCCTGTTCCTGAACCTTGAGGATCAACTTTGGTCCGACACCACCGCGCTGCCCCTTGATGCCCAAATCATCACCAGCGCCCGCGTCCGTCTTGGACAAGTCCAGACCACACCCGACACGGCCACCCGCCTGACCCGCGCCGCTGCCGAGCTTGGCATCACCAGTTTGCGCGCGCCGCTGCTGGCACTCGCTTGTGCGCGTGCCAGCGCCGCGCTGAACGGCACTTTGAACATCACCGAGGCCGATCTGATTACCGCCGCCGAACTGGTTTACGGCCACCGGGCGGCCCCGATGCCCGACACCCCCGAACAACCGCAAGATCAGCCGGCACCAGACGACACGCCGCAAGATCAACCCCAATCCGAAGGACAGCAAATCCCCGAAGAAGTGCTGGTTGACGCCGCCCGCGCCGCTCTGCCTGCCGACCTGCTGGCCCGGCTTGCGGCAGGCCGCGCCAACCGTGCCGTCAAAGGGGCTGCGGGTACGGGTGCGCAGAAATCCGGCAACCGCCGGGGCCGCCCCCTGCCCTCTCGTCCCGGCAAACTTGGCACCGGCGCGCGGCTGGATCTTGCGGCAACGCTGCGTGCCGCCGCTCCTTGGCAACCCATTCGCCGGGCCGCCGCCCACAACCCTGATGCCGTGCTGCTGGTGCGCCCCCTCGGACATCCGGCTGAAGCGGTTCATTGAAACCTCTGACCGGGTGTTGATCTTCGCCGTCGATGCCTCGGGATCTTCGGCCTTCGCCCGGCTGGCCGAGGCCAAGGGCGCGATCGAACTGTTGCTCGCGG
>JANNNF010000149.1:0-12783 GCA_031398405.1 Rhodobacterales bacterium
TGCCTCGGGTGCGCCAATTGCCGTGGCCGCCGATGACTTCAACCTGACGCCAGGCATCGAAAAACTGCAAGACGCGGCCAACGTGCGGATCATTCCATCCGCCACCGTCAGCTTCGATTTCATGTTTGCCCGTAACGGCGCTGATGCCGCCGCCCCCGCTGCTGCGGTGGTGGAAGCACCGGCCAGCGCGGCATTGGAGGCGGAAGGCAACTTTGACCCCGAGGCCTGCAAGGGCCGGTTTGAGATTTTGTCACGGTCTGGCAACATCTATTTCCGGTCCGGCAGTGCCACGCTGGATACCAAAAGCGCCCCGCTGCTGGACAGTCTGGCCGACATCGTCACCCGCTGTCCCGGCATGGTGATAGAGGTTGCAGGCCACACCGACGATGAAGGCTCCGATGTCGCCAATCAGCGGCTATCAGAATCCCGGGCGCGGTCTGTGGCGAAATACCTGCAAGGCAGAGGTATTGAGGCTGCTCGCTTTGCCGTTGTCGGCCGTGGCGAAAGCCAGCCGGTCGTTGCCAATGACACGGCTGAAAACAAGGCCAAGAACCGGCGCATTGAATTCAAGGTGGTAAATGGTTGACCGAAATCTGACCGTACGCCTGTTTGCGGGTCTTGGCGTTTTGTGGCTGTTGCTGCTGCCGTCTTTCGCTATGGCTGAACCCCGTATTGCGCTGATTGTGGGCAATGGGGCCTATACCTCTGTCACGCAGCTTGATAACCCGGTCAGCGATGCCTCACTGATCGCAAAATCGGTTCAGGCCGCTGGTTTCAGCATCACATTGTTGACAGACGTCAACCAGTCCACCCTCAATCAGGCCATCGCACAGTTTGGCCGCGATCTTCGCGCGGCAGGGCCAGAGGCAACGGGGCTGTTCTACTATGCCGGGCACGGGGTGCAGTCGTTCGGATCGAATTACCTGTTGCCGGTGGATGCAGCCCTGACCGATGCCGCCGATCTGGGGTTGGTCGCGATCCCTGCTGACACCGTGCTGCGCCAGATGGCTTCGGCACGCAACAAGACAAACATCGTCATTCTGGATGCTTGTCGCAACAACCCCTTCGTCGAAATACCTGATATGGGCGACACCGGTCTGGCCGAAATGAAGGCCCCAACGGGCACGTTTCTGGCCTATTCCACCGCCCCCGGTGCGGTGGCGTTGGATGGTCTTCAAGGAAACAGCCCGTTCACCACCGCCCTTGCCGTGGAAATTGCGGCCCCCGGCGTGCCCGTGGAACAGGTGTTCAAACAAGTGCGCGTCAAGGTGCTGGCCGAAACCAACGGCGCGCAGACGCCGTGGGATACGTCATCCCTGACCGCGCAATTTGCGTTTCATCCGGCGGCGGTGCAATCGTCCGAAGATTTGGCAGCGCAGCAGTTGTGGACCTCTGTCAAGGCGACGAAAGACCCGGTGCAGATCATGCTGTTCCTGCGCGCCTACCCCGACAGCGCCTTCACCGAAGAGGCCCGCACCGCCCTGAACGTCGCGATGAGCACGGTGCTGGAACCTGCGGCCCCGGCCCCCGCCGTAGAGGCCGAACCTGTCGCGCCGCCTGCTACAACTGCAGCCGACCCGCAAGAAACCGTGCTGATCGACATCGCCCGCACCTCTGGCTCCGCTGCTGATTATGAGGCGTATCTTGCCGCGTTTCCCACTGGCACCTATGCCGAGCTTGCGAAATTTGAGCTGACCATGCTTGCTGCCAAAGCCCCCGATCCGGCCCCACCTGCAGTGGCCAAGGTCGCCCCCGCAGAAGGGGCAGAGGTGGTCGACGAATCCGATACGCTGACCTTTACCACCCCGCTGACCACGGGCGGTGAGGGCGTGATGGGCATGACGATCGAACAACTTGCCAAAGGATCACCGCTGTTCGCCCCGATCGAAGGCATCCCCGAGGAGATGTGGAAGGGCCAGCATTGCTCTGACTGCCACGCCTGGACGAAAGAGGCGCTGTGTGATCAGGGTAAAACCTATATCAGCCAATCGGGCGAACGGGCGCTTGCCAAGCCGCACCCCTACGGCGGGCCGTTCAAACGGGCCTTGCGGGTTTGGGCCAAGGGCGGTTGCAGGTAGGCCGGTTCAGGTTTTGACGAACCATGGCCATTGCGAAAAGCGTTCGAGCCCAGCGAGAGGCAGTGATTTCCAAGTCCGCCGAAACCTGAAACGCTTTTGTTGTCAGGGCCGTGTGGTCACAAAGAAATACACCCATTCCCCTTTGAAACCGGGGCTTGCTGCGCGGGCCTTGGCAACCGCGGTCTTAAGAAACTCCAGATAGGCTGTTGCGGGTTCAATGGTCGGGCGCACGCCATCATACAGCGGGTCAGATGCTGCAAACGCCACCGCGATTTCCTGCCCGAACGGCGGCCCCACGATCAGTTGCAGTGCAGGCACGCCTGGCGCATCTTGCCCCACCGCAAGCGTGCTTTTGGGCGCAGCGAGCGTGGCGGGCACTTGATCATTCGGTTGCATGTGCAGCACATTGCCCGCCGCATCGAAGTAGTCGACATAGATCACCGCCGGGTAATCCGGGGCCGTCATATCAAACACCAGCCGTTGTCCCGCCGTCAGGCTGTAATCGCGCACAAAGGTGTCTTGCCCGACCACACGCGGGTTAGTGTCCTGTTCGGTCGATTGCGCAAGGCCCACATCGGCGATGGCCGCCAGCGCCTGACACTGCGGCCGTGGCAGCAGCATTAGCCGGTCCGTCACCGGAATGCCGCTGCCCACCTGCGCTTGCAGCGCGGCCAGAACCGGGGCGCGAAGCGCATCTTCCGGCAGATGCCCGCGCAGGTCTATACGCCCGGTGTCAGGATCAAAGCTGGTTTGCAGCCGGGCGCACGGCACGGCGGCCAGCGTTTCGGCAATGCCGTCCCGAAGACGTCCTGCGTTGGCATCAGACGCCGCCAGATCGCCCGGCTGCATAAACGCCTGAATGGCCGCCAGCGAGACCGGGTCCAGCGCCCCATCTCCGGTCCAGGCCAGCGACGCAGTTGCATGCTCACTGGGGGGGGGAATCGCCGGTGCGGCGTCACCCGTGATGGCGGTTTGCGTGGCGGGGGTGGCGTTTAACGCGGCCCCGGCTACGAGAGCGCCGATGGCATCCGCAGCCTTGCTTTTTGCCGCAGGCAGTGGGGTTGGAACGGTGGTCGATCCAGTCGCCGCAATGGCCGTTGCAGTGACTGTCGGCGGGGGACTGGCCTTGGCACGGAATTGCGGAATGGCGGCGTCACCAACCATCTGGCCAGCGGCAGACGACACGGGCGCTGCCTCTGCCACCGGTTTGGCAGCTTGCGCCTTGCTGGCGGAAACCGTTTCCGTCGCAAGGTTCAGCCTCGACTCCGGTCGGGCTTGCGGCGCAAAATCATGCGCCCCCCATTGCAATGCCACCCCGGCCAGCAGCGCACCATGGGTGCCAAGCGATGCGACCACAGCAAGGGGCCAAACCCTGCGCATCACGGTGCCCTTGGTGTGACGACCAGCACCACATCCCTTGCACCCATGCCCTCTATCTGCGCCACCAGCGGCAGGATGCGGCGCAGTTCGGCGTCCTGATGCGCATTGATCCGCACCAGAAGGGCAGGGGTTGCGGCCAGCAGATCGGCCATCCCCTCGCGCAGCGCGGTTGCGTCCACCTCGGTGCCGTTCAGCGCCAGATCTCCCGCAGCCCCGACCGAGACCGTCGCCCCGCCACCGGGCCTTGGGCTCGCGGTGCTGGCAATCGGGGGGATCACCATGAAAGGCGCGGTCGCGTCCATCCGGCCGATCAGCATGAAAAATACCAGCAGAAAAAACACCACGTCGATCAGCGCCACGATGGTTTCGGGGTGGCTGCGCCTTGGCGTGCGGCGCAGTTTCATGGCGCGGCCTCCAGCCGCAGAATGCGCAGGTTCTGCACACCGGCCCGGGTAGCGGTGTCCAGCACAGACACCAACGCCTGTGCGCTGGCACTGCCAGACGGCAGCACCATCACTTGCCCCGGGCCAGCGGACAGACGGGCCGTGAACAGGGCGGTCAGCGACTCCGGCGTTTGCGCCTGCCCATGCACCCGGGCAATGCCATCAGGGCCAAGCCGGATCAGCAGGGTTCCCCCCGTGGCTGCCGCAGAGCCTTGCGGGGGCGGGTCGTCGCGCTGTTCGGCCATCGGGATCATGCCAAGGTCCAGATAGGTCGAGGTGATCATGAAGAAGATCAGCAAGATCATCAGCACATCAATCATCGACACCAGCGAGATTTGCGCAGGTTGGGCGTTTGACCGCTTGATCCGCATGTGCCCTCCTTTCAGCGCCGCGCGTCATCTGCCGCAAAGAATTTTCCCACAGCGGCTTCTATCGCCTGTGCCGCGCGGTCCACCCGGTCGCCCAGCAAACTGGCCGCAATTGCCGCCGGTATGGCCACCATCAGCCCGGCAGCCGTGGTCAGCAACGCCTCCCAGATGCCGCCCGCCAACAGCGAGGCATTGGCCGCCCCTTCCGCCGCCGCAACGCTTTGAAACGCGCGGATCATGCCCAGCACAGTGCCCAGCAAACCCAGCAGCGGCGATACCATCGCGATCAATTCCAGCAGCCGGATGTGGCGTGACATCTGCGTCACCTCGGCGTTGCCGCGCCATTCCAGATCAGGTTCCACACTCGCCCGCCGCCCGCCCGCGTTCATCGCCTCCATCGCAGCTTTTAGCACCCGGTCGGCGGGGGCGTGGTCGGGCAGGGCGGCAATCGCGTCGACCCGGTCGCCTTCGACCCATGTGGCAATCGCATGGGCCCGCCCCGTCGCACCCGATAAAACGCTGCGCAACTGCACGATCTTAGTCAGGATCAGCGACAGCGACAGCACCGACAGCGCCACCAGCAGCCAGACAACCGGCCCACCTGATATCAGCAGGGTCAGGGCGTCGGGCATGGCCTACTGCACCAGCTTGGCCGGGGTGCGGCTGTTCAGATCCAGCAGGGGGAAGCAATCCATCTCCTCGGCGTTCTGCGGGCGGCACGAGGCGATTTCATGCAGCAGAATCTCTGTAATGCTGTCGCACGAGGTTTGTGGGATTTCGAACAGTTTAAGCGTGGTTCGGGCCACAGGAATTGGGGCGGCATCAATTGTCAGCAGCCGGTTGATCACCCCGGCCTTGTCGAGAATCGCCAGCGACATCTCAAACCCCTCAAAGGTCAGGCCGGTCTGGTTGCGGAACAAGAAGAACGCGCGGCAGCCGCCCGTGTCATCAGGTTCGAATTTGTTAAGCTCGACAGTAAGTTTGCCGGTTTCGGCGCCGGCGGGTTGCACCGGGAAAAGCACCCCGGCCCCCGCAGTGATCATAAGAAATACAGCCAAAGATCGCACGGTCTTCATCGCGGACGCCCTTTTGCAACGCAGTATTACTAAGCAGAAAGAGCCAACAATCCCCATCGGTCAAGTGCGCATTTTCGGGCCTGAAATCCCCGACAAACAGCCGCGATTCAAGGAGTAGATTTGTACGGGCGTTATGTTAACGTCGCGTCATTAGTGAGTTGTATCTTACCGGCGGCCAACACCCGCTACGAAACATTTTGATCTGGGGATGCGATGCGTCTGGAGGATTATGCCACCGAAAGGTCTGATGCTGGACCCAGCGGTGAAAACCTGGAGTATGATCCGGTTTTCACGGCACTGATGCTTGCGGCCCAACCCAAAGAGGAACGTCAGGCTGGCAAAGCGATCATTCCCGGCGAAGATCCCGATTTCAAGGACGTGACCGAAAAGGCCCTGTCCGTACTGGATCGCAGCCATGATCTGCGGGTGGCGCTGGTGCTTGCCCAGGCGCAACTGAGCCTTGGCGGATTCGACGGGCTTGCCGGGCCGGTCAACTATATGCGCACCTGTCTTGAGGCGTATTGGGATACCTGCCATCCGCTGCTGGACGCCGATGATGACAACGACCCGACCATGCGGATCAATGCTGTTGCCGGGCTTGCCAGTGCCGAAATGCTGCGCCGTGTGCGGCTGGCACCCCTGACCGAAAGCCCGACCTTTGGTCGTCTTGGGCTGCGTGATGTGGCGATTGCAGAAGGTGAAACGCCCGTTCCTGCGGGCACGACGAATGCGCCCGACAAGGCAAAACTTGCCGCCGCGTTTATGGACACCAAGCCAGAGGTGCTGAAAACGCGGCTTGCCAGCCTGCGCCAGTTGGCGGCGGATGCGACCGCGATCGGCAAAGTGTTTGACACCCAGACACCGGGTGATGGCCCAAACCTTGATGCTTTGATGCGCTTGTTTAAACGCGGGGCAAAGGTGGTGTCCGAAGCGATTGGCGAGCCGGAGGTGGCCGTGGAAACGACGCAAGCGCAGTCAGGCGACGCAGCCCCCGTGCCTGCGGCGGCCCCCGCTGCGGTGCCGGGGGCGATCACCTCGGCTGCCGATGTGCGGATGACGCTGGACCGGATTATTGAGTATTACGGCAAATTTGAACCCTCCAGCCCGTTGCCGTTGTTGCTGCACCGGGCCCGGCGTCTAGTCGGGGCAGATTTCATGACAATCATGAAGGATATGGCCCCGGCAGGCATCGACAGTGTCAAGACTATCAGTGGCCCAGAAGAGGCCAAGAAATAGCCAAATCGCCTGCGCGCCATTGGGGACGCACGGCACATGTATCGCACAAAAGGAGACAGGGATGGCCAGTTCACAAAAATTCATCGCGCGTAACCGGGCCCCGCGCGTGCAGATCGAATACGACGTCGAGCTTTACGGGGCGGAAAAGAAGGTACAGTTGCCGTTTGTCATGGGCGTCATGGCAGACCTTGCGGGCAAATCCGAAGTGCCGCAGCCCGGCATTGCCGACCGCAAATTTCTTGAGATCGACGTCGACAACTTCGACAGCCGGATGAAGGCCATGAAACCCCGCGTGGCGTTTCAGGTGCCCAACACGCTGACCGGCGAAGGCAATATGTCGGTCGATATCACCTTTGAAAGCATGGATGATTTCAGCCCCGGTGCCATCGCCAATCAGGTCGGCCCGCTGAAAGCCCTGCTCGAGGCCCGCAATCAACTGTCCAATCTGATCACGTATATGGACGGCAAACCCGGTGCTGAAGAACTGATCGCCAAGGCAATGGCAGACCCGGCTTTGCTGGCCACTCTGGCCGCAGCGCCTGCACCTGAAGGGGAGGCATGATCCATGGCTGAAGAAGCAAAACAAGCCGAAGCCGGCACAGTCACCTTTGCAGACGGCGATTTCGCCAGCTTGCTGACAAAGGAATTTCGCCCGCGCACCGATCAGGCCAAGTCAGCCGTCGAAACCGCAGTCAAGACGCTGGCGCAGCAGGCACTGGCCAACACTGCGCTGATTTCGGATGACGTGGTCAACTCGCTGCAGGCCATGGTTGCCGAGATCGATAAAAAGCTGACCGAGCAGATCAACCTGATCATCCACCATACGGAATACCAGCAGTTGGAAAGCGCGTGGCGTGGCCTGCACTATCTGGTCAACAACACCGAAACCGACGAGATGCTGAAAATCCGCGTCATGGCGATTTCAAAGAAAGACCTCGCCAAGACCTTGAAGAAATTCAAAGGCACGGCTTGGGATCAGTCGCCGATTTTCAAGAAACTGTACGGCGAGGAATTCGACGTGCTGGGCGGCGAGCCGTACGGCTGTCTGGTGGGCGACTACCACTTTAACCAGACCGGGCCGGATGTGGAACTGCTGGGCGAAATGGCGAAAATCGCGGCCGCTGCCCATGCGCCCTTCATCACCGGCGCTGACCCGTCGCTGATGCAGTTCGAAAGCTGGCAGGAACTGTCAAACCCGCGCGATCTGACCAAGATCATGTCGACGCCGGAATACGCGGCTTGGAAAAGCCTGCGCGAAAGCGAGGACAGCAAGTATATCGGCCTTGCGATGCCCCGTTTCCTTGCCCGCCGTCCCTACGGTGCCAAATCCGACCCGGTGGCGGAGTTTGCCTTCGAGGAAAACACAGGCAACGCGGAATCGGAAAACTTTTCCTGGGCCAATGCGGCCTACGGAATGGCGACCAACATCACCCGGTCCTTCAAGGAATATGGCTGGTGCAGCCGTATCCGCGGCGTGGAATCGGGTGGCACGCTGTCAAACCTTCCGACCCACAGCTTCCCCACCGACGATGGCGGGGTGGATATGAAATGCCCGACCGAAATTGCAATCGGCGATCGTCGCGAAGCCGAATTGGCCAAGAACGGTCTGATGCCGCTGGTCCACCGCAAGAACACCGACATGGCGTCGTTCATCGGCGCGCAGTCGCTGCACAAACCAGCCGAATATGACGACCCGGATGCCACCGCCAACGCGAACCTCGCCGCGCGCCTGCCTTACCTGTTCGCCACCTGCCGCTTTGCGCATTATTTGAAATGCATGGTGCGTGATAAGGTCGGGTCCTACAAAAGCCGCGATGAGATGCAGCGTTGGCTGAAAAAGTGGATCGACCAATATGTCGATTACACCGCCGCCCATTCCAGCGAGGCCGAAAAGGCGCGCAAGCCCCTCGCCGCCGCAGACGTGGTGATCGAGGAAGACGAGTCCAACCCCGGTTACTACCGTTCAAAATTCTTTCTGCGGCCGCATTACCAGCTTGAGGGGCTGTCTGTGTCCCTGCGTCTGGTCTCAAAACTGCCGGCCGAGAAAAAATGAAGATCGGGCCGGGCGCGATATCAGCCGTCGCCCGGCCCAAGGCAAATTACAACCGCCCCAAAGGGCATATCAAACGATGGGAGATTTAAATGGCTGTTGACATGTTTATCAAGATTGATGGTGTGGACGGCGAGTCGCGCGACTCGGTTCATCAGGGGGAAATTGACGTGCTGGCCTGGTCCTGGGGCATGTCGCAATCGGGCACGACCCATACCGGTGGCGGCGGTGGCGCTGGCAAGGTCAACGTGCAGGATTTGTCGCTGACCAAATATGTGGACAAGGCATCGCCCCTGTTGATGCTGTTCTGCTCCAACGGCAAGCATGTGGCAGAGGCCACGCTGGTTGTGCGCAAGGCGGGCGAAACGGCAATCGAGTATATCAAGATCAAAATGACCGATCTGATCGTCACCTCGGTCAGCACGGGTGGATCGGGCGGCGAAGACCGGCTGACGGAAAACGTCTCGCTGAACTTTGCCGAAGTCACGCTGGATTACGTCGAGCAGAAAAGCGACGGGTCCGAGGGCGACAAGCCGGCCTACAAGTGGAAAATCGCCGAAAATATCGCAGGCTGATCTGCGGCGCAGAACCATGCCGTCCCCAGTTTTTGGGGGCGGCACATTCGGAATTTCGGCAAGACGAGGGCACAGGGTTTGGGCACATCAGCGGCAGAGCTTTTGCAGGCGAACGATCTGGACGGCGCATTGGCCGCGTTGCAGGCGCAGGTGCGTGCAAACCCCGCCGACGCCAAACTGCGCATCTTTTTGTTTCAGCTATTATGCGTCACGGGCGATTGGAAACGCGCGATCACCCAGTTGAAACTGTGCGCCGAAATGGACCCGACTGCCCTGCCGATGGCGCAAACCTACCGTGAGGCGATCATCTGCGAAGTCTACCGCGAAAAGGTATTTGCGGGCGAAAAGGCTCCGCTGATCTTTGGTGAACCGAAAGAATGGCTGGCCCTGCTGATCGAGGCCGTCAAGGCCCTCTCACAAGGCAAACCCGACGAGGCCGCCGCCCTGCGCGCCCGCGCGTTTGACGCGGCCCCCGCGACGACAGGCGAAATTGACGACCAGCGTTTTGAATGGATCGCCGACTCCGATCTGCGGCTTGGCCCGGTACTCGAGATCATCATCAACGGCAAGTATTACTGGATGCCCTTTGCCGCCATCGCCACCCTGCGCTGCGACCCGCCGCAGGATCTGCGCGATTCTGTCTGGACCGCCGCCAACCTGACCCTTCACAACGGCGGCGAATTTGTGGCCCTGATCCCGACCCGCTATCCCGGCACCACTTCCAATCCTGACCCCGCCGCCAAACTGGCCCGCGCCACTGAATGGACCGATGCGGGGGCCGAGACGTTTGTGGGCACAGGGCAGCGTCTTTTGACCACCGATGCGGGTGATGTGGCGCTGATGGACCTGCGGGTGCTGCGTATGGATGTACCGGCTGGTGCGGTATGACCGGCAATGCCAAGAAAGCAGGGCAGGGTAGGCGCTGATGGCTGATAAAACCATCTCCGAGCGTTTGCAGCCGTCGCTGCTGGACAGGCTGACCGACGACTCGCCCGACAAGGTATCAGAACGCCGCGACGACAGGGTAATCGACGTGCGCCGGTTGCGCGACATTATCTCTCGGGATTTGTCGTGGCTGTTGAACAGCAACAATGCGGAATCCACCTTCGACCCTAACCGCTATCCGAACGTCGCCAATTCGGTATTGAACTACGGTGTGCGCGAAGTGTCAGGGGTGTTTTCCACGGTGGAACGCGCCGGGCAGATCCGGGCCTCTATCGCCCGGGCGATTACCCAGTTTGAACCGCGCATCAAGGCAGGCACACTGGATGTCAGCCTGCACACCGAAGACAAGAAAACACATTCGACCGTGGTGTTCGACATCCGCGCCGATATGTGGGCCCAGCCTATTCCAATGGAACTTTACTTGCGGTCCGAAGTGGACGTGACGACTGGGCAGGTTGCGCTGGAACGGAAGGGGTAGGTCATGGATACCCGCCTTTTGCGCCATTACGAAAGCGAGCTGTCCTATCTGCGGGAAATGGGCGCGGAATTTGCGCAGTCGTTCCCCAAGATTGCCGCGCGTCTGGGCATGGACGGGGTCGAGGTGCTGGACCCCTATGTGGAACGCCTGCTCGAAGGTGTGGCCTTCCTGTCAGCACGGGTGCAGTTGGAACTGGACCTGCAATATCCCAATTTCACCGGCCAGTTGCTTGAGATTGTCTATCCGCATTACCTGACCCCCACCCCGTCGATGATGGTGGCGGCGATGGTGCCTGACCTGGCCAACCCTGCCTTGGCCGATGGTTATGTGCTGCCGCGCCACACCATGATCCGGTCGGCCTTGGCGGAAGGCTTGCAGACCGCCTGCCAGTTTCGCACAGCCCATGATCTGACCCTGTGGCCGATAGAGATTGCCGAGGCTGAATATATCGACGGGCGCGGGGCATTGGTCGCCGCGGGCGTGGCCATCGGGGCCACCGATGCGCGTGCCGCGATCCGCCTGCGCCTGCGCCGTTACGGCGATCTGCCCATCGGGGCCCTGCCGCTGGACCGGCTGTCGCTGTTTCTGGGCGGGCAATCGGCCAAGGGCTGGCAGTTGCACGAAGTTCTGTGCACCGATGTGACGGCCCTTGTGGCAAGGTCTACCGACCGCCGCGCCGATTGGGTGCAGCCCCTGCGCGGTGCATGTGTCGAACAAAAAGGCTTTGCCCAAGCTGAGGCGCTGTTGCCCACCCCACGCCAGTCGTTTGATGGCTACCGCCTGCTGCAAGAATACTTTGCCATGCCGGAACGCTTTCACTTCGTCGATCTGACCGGGCTGTCCGGTGGCCTTGCCCGCGCTGCGGGGGCAGAGGTTGATATCTATATCCTGCTGCGCAACGGGCGGCCCGACATGGCAGCAGGCATCACCCCCGATGCCTTTACCCTGAACGCGGTGCCCGCAATCAATCTGTTTGAAAAGCGGTGTGACCGGGTATTGCTGACAGACGCTGATACCGAACACCACATCGTCGCCGACCGTACTGCGCCGCTGGATTTTGAGCTTCACTCCCTGCTGTCGCTGACCGGGATCAGCGGCGACGGCGAAGATGACCGCACCTTTCGCCCCTTCTTTTCGGCGGATGATTTCACCGCCGCAGGGTCCGGCTTTCCCGCCTACTACAGCATCAGCCGCAAGATGCGGCAACGGACCGAAAAGGAACGCCTGCAAGGCGCGCGGACCAGCTATCTGGGGTCAGAGATGTTTGTGTCGCTGGTCGATCCGAACAACGCGCCTTACGCAGCCGCGATCAAGCAGATTGGCGCGCGCGCGATGGTATCGAACCGCGATCTGCCGTTGCTGCTGGCGTCCGGGGCAAAAGACATGTTCCATTTGCCAGACGGTGGCCCGGTGCTGGCGGTCCGAACGCCAGTGTCGCCCACCCGGCCCCGGCCTACACTGGCGCAAGGCGATGCGGCGTGGCGCATCATTGGGCATCTGAGCCTGAATTACCTGTCGATAGCTGACACAGAGGGCGTCGTCGGATCGGGCGCTGCTGCCTTGCGTGAATTGGTGGGACTGTACGCCCCCGTCGGCGACCGGACGACCGAAAAGCAGGTCGAAGGCATAATCTCGGTCGGCAGCCGCCCCATTGTGCGCCGCATCAGCGACGAGGTGCTGTCGACCGCAGTCCGGGGTTTGGAGATCCGCCTGACCATGGACGAGACCGCGTTTGAAGGCACCGGCAGCTATCTGTTGGGCGCGGTGCTGGAACGGTTCTTCCGCCGCTACGTCACCATCAACAGCTTCACCGAAACCGTTCTAACAACCCAGCAGAGAGGAGAGATTGCCAGATGGCGGCCCGAGACCGGCCTGTCGCGGATGATCTGACCCATTACGACCGGTTCTGTCAGACCCCACAGGCGTTTCATATTTTTCAGGCCCTGCGCGTTATCGAGGCGCGGTTTTCCGATGCACCGCCCTTGGGCACATCGAAACGGCCGCTGGAAGATAAGGTCCGCCTTGGGCAAGAGGCTGAACTGGCCTTTCCGCGCACCACCATCCGCAATTATACGCCCCCCGGTGCAGGGCCCGGGGTGCTGACCAACCGGTTCTTTGGCTTGTTTGGCCCGAACGGCCCGCTGCCCACCCATC
>JANNNF010000161.1:0-3770 GCA_031398405.1 Rhodobacterales bacterium
CAGGATCAACCTCGGTGGCGGACGCGGCGACGGGGGCGGCCTCTGGCGTGGCATCGGGCGCGGCTTCTGGCGCGGCCTCGGGGGCTGTGATCGCAGCCCCGTCGCCGCGCCGTTGCGGACGCGGCGAGCGGGTGATTGCGCCCTCTGGTGCTTCGGCCTCTGGTTCGATTGCCAAGGTTGCAAGATCGGCGGGGTCATCGGCAAGTTCAGACAACGCCGGGGTGCCATCGGCCAAAGCCTCGGCAAGGGCCGCCGTCACCGCTTCGTCAATCGCGGCTTCGGGGATCAGGGGGGCTGTTGCGTCCAGCGGTGCAGCGTCGGTGTCTGGCAAGGGTGTGGCGGGCAGGTCGGGGGTGGGCACCTCAGCAATGGCCAGATCTGGGGCAGCCGTTACAGGCGCAGGGGCGGCGGTCGCGCTGTCGGTACCTGGCGCTGCGTCAACTGGAGCGGTCAGCCCGGCCCCGTCCTCAAGGCTTAACTCCACCGGTCGCGGGGCCAATACCAGACGGTCGGGCGGCGGGGCGGCAGTGCCCTCGGCGGCAATGTCATTGACTGCCAGCCCCTGATAGTCGGCTACAGTGCCCCCAGGGTTTTGAGGGGCCACGCGCATCGGTTCCAATGCGGCGCGCACCACCGGAACGCCAGTCACATCCCGCACCGCCAGCTTGTAGCCCCATAGCCCAAGCCCAACCACAAGCGCCAAAGACGTGGCTGCCCCTGCAAGGTTGATCACACGTTGATAGCGCCCCGGACGAGAGGGGGAATAACCGTCGTAATCGTCAAAATCCGGGTCCGCCATGCCGTGCCTCTGCCTGCGGGGTGGTTGATCCGCCCCTGCATTTATGTGCTTCGCCATGGGGCCTTTGCGTTCGATCAGCGCATTTCCTCAACCGGCGTCACCCCAAGGATACCAAGGCCTGCGCAAATAACAACGCCTGTGGCCCGCGCGAGGGCGATTTTTGCCTGGGATGTGGCGGTATCATCTTGCAAGAACCGCAAGGACGCATCGTCATTGCCCTTGTTCCACAGCCCGTGAAAGTCGGATGCGAGTTCAAACAGGTAAAACGCCACCCGGTGGGGTTCGTTGGCTCGCGCGGCAATTTCCACCAGACGCGGCCATTCGGCCAGTTTGCGCGCCATTTCCAGTTCGGCCAGATGTCCCAGTTTGGTCAGATCAGCCGCAGCCAACGTGGCATCGTCACAGGCCACGCCCGCATCGCGCGCCTTGCGCAGGACGGAATTTACCCGGGCATTGGCGTATTGCACATAGAACACCGGGTTGTCTTTGGATTGCTCCAACACCTTGGCAAAGTCGAAATCCAGCGCCACGTCGTTCTTGCGGGTCAGCATCATGAAGCGGGTCACATCGGCCCCCGCCTGTTCGACCACATCGCGCAGGGTGACAAAGGTGCCCGCGCGTTTGGACATCTTGAACGGCTCGCCGTTCTTGAACAGTTTGACCAGTTGCACCAGTTTGATATCCAGTGGTACCCGGCCATTCGACAGCGCCGACACCGCCGCCTTCATGCGTTTGACATAGCCGCCGTGATCAGCACCCAAGATGTCGATCAACTGGTCAAAGCCGCGCTGCACCTTGTCATAGTGATAGGCGATATCGGGGGCAAAATAGGTCCAGCCGCCATCGGATTTCATCACCGGGCGGTCGACGTCATCGCCATGCGCGGTGCTGCGGAACAGGGTTTGCACGCGGGGTTCCCAATCGTCCAGCGTCTTGCCCTTTGGCGGTTCCAGCGTGCCTTCGTAGATCAGGCCCTTATCACGTAAGGCGTCGATCGCGGCCTCGATCTTGCCGGTGCCGTACAGCGCCTTTTCGGATGAGAACACATCCATCTGCACGCCCAGCATGGCCAGATCGCCGCGGATTTCATCCATCATCATGTGGGTGGCAAATTCGCGCACATCCAGCAGCCAGACAGACTCGGGTTGGTCCAGAAGGGTGGCCCCCCATTTGTCTTTCATCGCCTGACCCACCGGGATCAGGTAATCGCCGGGATAAAGGCCTTCAGCGATTTCAGGGTCCAGCCCATGCGCCTCGCGGTAGCGTTCATAGGCCGAGCGCGCAAGCACATCGACCTGCGCGCCGCCGTCGTTGATGTAATATTCCCGCGTCACGTTCCAGCCCGAGTAGGCCAGCAGTCGGGCCAACGCATCGCCCACCACCGCGCCGCGCACATGGCCCACGTGCATCGGGCCCGTGGGGTTGGCAGACACAAACTCGACGTTGACCTTTTGCCCTGCCCCAAGGTTGGACTTGCCGTATTCGGTGCCAAGCGTCAGCGCGGCTTTCACCACGCCCTGCCAAAGTTCGGGGGCCAGCGACAGGTTCAGGAAACCGGGGCCTGCCACATCAACCCGCGCCACACGGGGATCGGCCATCAGGCGGGTGGCCAGTGCGTCCGCAATCACGCGGGGGGCAAGGCTGGCAGGCTTGGCCAGCACCATCGCGGCATTGGTTGCCATGTCGCCATGGCTGGCCTCTCGCGGCGGTTCCACCGTGATGGCAGTGGTCTCAAGGCCCGCAGGCAGCACGCCCGCAGCCACCAGATCGGCCACGGCTGCAATCACAAGGCTGCGGATATCGGCAAAGAGGTTCATCTGATCAAATCCTGTCTCACAGGCTCTGGGGATGCCAGAGGCTGCGAGACAGGTCAAGGCGCGGGCTGTTATTCGCCGCGCCGCCAGTCGCCCAAGGCGGGGTTATCGGCGTCTGCGGCAGGGTTTGCTGGGCTTTGCGGCGTGGCAGTTCCAGTGCGGTTGCGAAAGTAGAACGTCTCGCGCGCCCCAAAGTAGAACGCGACCACCGCGCCAAGCAACCACCACAGCGGTTCGGGCACCGCGTTCAATCCGACCATGCGCTGCGCAAATTGGGGCGGATCGACCATCGCATAGACGAACAGGCCAATGGTGCCAAAGGCCAGCAGTGGGCGCGGCAAACGGTTCAGCCCATCGACCAGACTGTCAAACCAGCCGGCGTTTTGTTGGCCATATTCGGTGCTGAGTTGGTTCAGCGCGGCCATCTGGGCAGCTGCCGACAGTTCCATCCGCTTGGTGGCCGACGGGGTGAACACCTCGGCGACATCTGAGGCCGCATCCGCAAGCGCCGTGACCGTGCCCGCGCCACCAAGGATTTTGCCGATCACACCCATGCCGACACCCGTGCCTGATGCTGTGCAGTGGTCAGGTGATAGCGGGCGCTGATGAATTCCTCGGCACGGGTGATCCACCCGCCTTTGCCACCATCCCGCTTGCGGGCGTATTTGCGGCTGGCGGGGCGGTAGTCGGCCAGCGCGTAGTAATAGTTGCGCCGCGCAATACCGTAGGCATCGGCCAGGTGATGCGGGGCGGCCTCGGCCGCCATCTGTGCGGCGCGGATGGTTTGCGGGCCAATTGCGCCATCGGGGTCGCAGGCAAAGCCCATGTCGGTCAGCAGGCGCTGCAGCACCTTGACCGCATTGGCCCCGGCGTTGACATACATATCAAACACCGACGCCTGCAACGGGTCTGGCAGGGCGGCGATCCCCGGACGGCGAAAGTAATGCTCGACATAAATATCAACCGCTTGCGCTGCGGTCAGGGCGCGCACATCCGACGTATCGATCCGGGCATCACGGGTGATGTCCAACCCCAGACGGCGCAGGGTGTGGATGGTGACACCGTGGTTGGTGGCCCCACCCGGATCGGACGGGTCATTCACAAAGCCGCCTTCACGGGCGACGATCTCTTCGGCTAAAGCGCGGACAGTTTTCATG
>JANNNF010000184.1:0-13992 GCA_031398405.1 Rhodobacterales bacterium
GGCCAAACCACAGCCTTTTATCTTGGCTTTGATCGGCGACATCACCTCGCCCTTGATATCAGGATCGCCGCAAACCGAGCCTTTTTTCGACGTGGTGGCGTTGTGCGATGGTTTGACACGTACCGCTGCCTTGATCGGCACCCCGCCCTCCGGCCGGGCTTTGGGGCGTAGCAGGCCACCGAACAGCCCCTTGGGCGCTGTCACCGCGGCCTCTGCCTGTTGTTGCGGCGCGGGTTCGGGCCCGTTCAGCCCTTGCGGCCGTGCGCGCGGGCGCAGCGCGGCCAAAGCGGTATCGACCAAGGGCACGACCACGGTCGCCTCCGCCTGCACCACAGTCCGGGACAACGGACGGGGTGATGACGTCATGCTTTCGGCACCCGCCTGCCCCGCGAAAATGCCGATGACCATGACTGCCAGAATACGCCGCAAACCCTAACCCTTTTTTGCCACCCGCCCAAAGTCGGGAGCCGCAGTGTCCTGCCCCGCCTCGACAATGCCACGGCGAATTTCACGGGTGCGGGTGAAATAGGCGTGAAGCTGCGCACCATCGCCCATGCGGATCGCGCGTTGCAGCATGAATAACTCCTCGGTAAAGCGCCCAAGGATATCCAGCGTGGCGTCCTTGTTGTGCAAGAACACATCGCGCCACATCGTCGGGTCGCTAGCCGCAATCCGGGTGAAATCGCGAAACCCCGCCGCCGAATACTGAATGACTTCGGAATTTGACACCTGCGCCAGATGGTCGGCCACGCCCACCATGGTGTAGGCAATCAGGTGCGGAGTGTGGCTGACCACGGCCACCACCAGATCGTGGTGGGCGGCGTCCATCGCATCTACCTTGGCCCCGAAAGCAACCAACAGCGATTGCAACCGCGCAAGCACCGCAGCATCGGTATCCGGAAAAGGGGTCAGCAGCCACCAGCGGTTGACAAACAAAGTGGCAAAGCCGGACCGTGGTCCGGAATATTCGGTGCCGGCCATAGGATGGCCCGGAATAAACGCTACGTTTTCAGGTATATGCGGGGCCACCGCTTCAATAACCGCCTGTTTGACCGACCCCACATCCGTCACCGTGCAACCGGCGGCCAGGTGCGGGCCGATCTCTTCGGCAATCGCGGCCATCGCGCCCACAGGCACGCACAGCACCACCAGATCCGCCCCCGCTACAGCCTCAGCCGCCGTCGCATAAACGCGGTCGCAGAACCCGATTTCCAGCGCGATCCCCCGGGTTTCCGCCGATTTGGCATGGCCCACAATCTGCCCCGTCAGCCCACCCGCCCGCATCGCATGCGCCATGGAAGACGCGATCAGCCCCAGCCCGATCAGCGCCACCCGGTTGTAGATCACCGTCATTTCACACCCTTGAACTGCGCCACCGCATGGGCAACCCGACGGCACGAGGCCTCGTCTCCCACGGTGATGCGCAGACAATGCGGCAGGTTATACCCCCCCACCCGCCGCACGATCAGCCCCTGGCCCTGCAAGAACGTATCGCAAGCCACGGCCTCATCCTCGCTGGCAAAGCGCGCCAGCACGAAATTCGCCATCGAGGTGTCAGACGGCACCCCCAACTCGGCCAGGGCCCCCGCCAGCCAACTGCGCATCCGCGCGTTTTCGCCCCGGCAGCGGTTGACGAAATCCTGATCCCGCACAGCCGCCTCGGCCACCTCCAATTGCGTGGTGGACAGATTGAACGGCCCCCGGATGCGGTTCAGCACGTCGATGATGTGCTTTGGGCCGTAGCCCCAGCCGATCCGCAGACCGCCCAGCCCGTAGATTTTCGAGAACGTCCGCGTCATCACCACATTCGAGCGCGCTTCGATCAGGGCAAGCCCGCCGTCATACCCTTCAACATATTCGGCATAGGCACCGTCCAGCACCAGAATGGCCTGCGCGGGCAGACCGGCGGCCAGACGTTCCACCTCGGCCGCCGAAATCATCGTGCCGGTGGGGTTGTTGGGGTTGGCGATGAACACCAGTTTGGTGCGCCGGTTGCAGGCCGCCAGAATGGCATCCACGTCAGCGGTGCGTTCCCGTTCGCGCACCTCCACCGGTGTGGCCCCGACCGCGAGGGTTGAGATGCGGTACATGAGGAACCCGTGTTCAGTAAAAACCACCTCATCCTTGGGGCCAGCATAGGCCTGACACAGGAAGGTGATAATTTCATCCGATCCGGCCCCGCAGATTACTCGCCCTGCCTCCAATCGGTGCACATCGGCGATGGCTTGGCGCAGGCTGGCATGATCAGTGTTGGGGTAGCGGTGCAGCGTATGTACCGTGCGCGCAAACGCCTCTTTCGATTTGTCCGACGCGCCAAACGGGTTTTCGTTCGACGACAATTTCAGCGCATTGGCCATGCCCGCCACATGTGACTTGCCCCCTTCATACAGGGCAATATCAAGGATACCGGGCTGCGGGCGAATGGCGTCGGACATGGAAATCTCCTCTGGCGTGCCCGGGTTCTAGCGGGCGAAAGAGGCCAAGACCAGTAGGTATATTGTCCCGCTCCAGCGCTTCAGCGGACGGCAGAATCGCTTATTTCGCGCTTTTCGCCTGCAACCAATCCATAAGTGCCATCAGAACGCCCGACACCACAAAGGTCAGGTGAATGACCACAAGCCACAACAACTCGTACTGCCCGAATTTGGCGTCGGCTGTGGACTCCCCGATCTCCATGAACCGCTTCAGCAGATGAATTCCCGATATCGCCACGATCGACGCAATCAGCTTCATCTTGAGACCGGAAAAATCCACCTTGCCCATCCATTCAGGACGATCCTGCCCGGCGTCAAAGTCAAACTTGGATACAAAATTCTCATACCCGGAAAACAGCACGATCAGCAAAAGATTGGCCGCCAGCGTCAGGTCGATCAAGGTCAACACCACCAGAATACCTTTCTCGGCGGTGATGGTCAGCACTTGGGGCGCGTAATAGATAAGTTCGCGCAAGAAAACGATGGTCATCATGCCAAGCGCAATCGCGAGGCCCAGATACATCGGTGCCATCAGCCAGCGGCTGGCAAACAGACCCTGTTCAAAACGGGATTCAAAGGTGGGTTTGTCTGTCATGCCGATACCTTTGCAAGTTTGGTTTCAAATGTCTGTCGCACCCCCAAAATGCAAGAGGCCCGCCACGAATGGCAGGCCTCTGTCGCTCTTAATCCTGCAAAGGATCAGTTTTTGGCGTAGTATTCCACGACCAGGTTCGGTTCCATCTTCACCGGATACGGTACATCGCCCAACGAAGGCGTGCGCACGAAGGTCACAACCAGCTTGTGGTGGTCGGCATCCAGATAGTCGGGCACGTCACGCTCGGCCAGTTGTGTGGCTTCCAGGATCATCGCCATCTGACGCGATTTTTCACGAACGGCGATCACGTCGCCTTCCTTGACGCGGTAAGACGCAATATTCACACGGCTGCCATTCACGGTCACGTGACCATGGTTCACGAACTGGCGGGCGGCGAAAATCGTCGGAACCAGTTTGGCGCGGTAGACAACGGCATCCAGACGACGCTCGAGCAGACCCACCAGCATCTCGCCAGTATCACCCTTGACGCGTTCTGCTTCGGTAAAGATCTTGCGGAATTGCTTTTCCGTCAGATCGCCGTAGTAACCCTTGAGTTTTTGCTTGGCCCGCAACTGGGTACCAAAGTCCGACAGCTTGTTCTTGCGGCGCTGGCCGTGCTGGCCGGGGCCGTACTCGCGCTTGTTCACCGGGGATTTAGGACGGCCCCAGATGTTTTCGCCCATGCGGCGGTCAATTTTATACTTGGCAGACGTGCGTTTGGTCACGGCTGATCTCCTTCGTTTACAGGCGCTCTTCTGATCCGAAAACCGGTACCCGCTTTTCGGAAAGAGCTTATGAAGGGCGTTGTCCGTTAACCCGAGGGTCCGACAGGGTTCTTCTTGCGAAGGCCACCAACACCAATGAAAAACCCCGGAATCTCTTCCGGGATTGGCGGCTTATACAGGCGGGGTCAGGGGTGTCAACCAAACTCCGCCTATTTTCTGTCCTCAAGTATCCTCGGGGGTCCGGGGGCAGACAGCCCTCGGCGCTGGCCTCCCTCACGCCGCCAGTTCACGCCGCCAGTTCATGCCGCAAGATCGCAGCCTCGGACGCCGAGATATTGCGCCGCGCATAGTCGCCGTACCCTTGCGGATTGTCCGCCACCCCCGGCAGCAGCGCCAGCAGCACGGCCCGCTGTGCAGGCTCGATCATGTCCAAAGCCGTGTTCGACGGGTGGAAACTTTCCGTCTCCATCCCGTTTGCCCAAAGGATGTTGTGCCGTTCCAGCAAGATATGCACATAGGTCACTTCGCGCGCGGCGTAATCCACCATGACCGAGGTGTCGTTGATCAGATCTTCAGCCGCCACCAGCACCTCATCCGTGTTGAACAAGGCCCGCGCGGCCGCCCCGCGGATCAGCATTCGGTGTTGCGGTGATACCAGCAGGTCATCCTCGGGTCGGCCCGGCCCCATGGCACCGGCCCGAAAGCGTACAGGCCGCAGATGCGGCATCGCATACAGCCGCGCGCCGGTCATCCGTCTGTGACCGGTCCACATAATCTCCTGTGCGCCATTGTCTTTGGTCTGGATCAGATCGCCGGGTTGCAGATCCTCGATCTTCACCGCCCCGTCCGGCGTCATGATCCGAGTGCCGGGGGTAAAGCAGATCACACCGCCTGCCGCGCGCTGACCGCCGGCCACAGCGGTGCGGTCCACTTGCGTGCGCACCACCCAAAGGTCGCGGTTCACGGGCGGCACATCGCCCACAAACATCAGCAACCGCGCGCCGGTATCGGGCACTTCGATGATTGTTACACAATAGGATTGGTGGCCGTCGGTGACGACAAAGCCCTGTTCAGATTGCTCCTCGGGCGCATCATCATCCTTGGCCCCCTCTCCAACCGCTATGCCCACAAGGCGCCGCACCATCCGCGCCGCCCGTTTGCGCATGTCCGCCGCCCCTTCAGCCTCTTCCAGCCGCAGCAAGCCTGTGGGGGCATCCACGCGAACGGGCTCGCCCGTCCAGCGCCATGCAGCGCCAACGGCAAGTACATCCAAGGGTGCGGCCTTCACGCCGTCTACGTCTGTCTGTGACCAGGAGATAACGAACGTCGCCCGAAAGCTCGTTCCCATTGCCTGTTTGCCTGCTCGATCGTGTTTTTATTTTGGGTCGTGTTTTTTTGTCGTAGTGGAAGGTTAACAGGGATGATTCGTCATGGCTATGGCCTGCTTGCAACAGTGGCGCGGGAAAATTGCATCAAAACCGCATCCGCAAGATCACCGACGCAACATATTGGCCTTGCGGCTGTGCTTCAAACTCTGGCCCCAGACAAGTCACACTGTAAAACACTCGTGAAGAGGGTCCTTGCCAATTCACGCCGGCGCGAAGTCGAGTGCGGTTGCCTGACAGCACCGCCGCCCCGCCCTTTGGCAGACTGACGCTGTCAAACACCGCGCCACGTCGCCACCCCGAAGTATAGCTGAACCCTTCATCCCTGTTGCCTGCAATCCCCTGATTGCGGTGCCCCGTTACCGGATCACGCCAATCCCATAGTGCGGGCGAAATCAGGCTTTGCGGCGCAATCACCCGCCCTGACAGCCGCAGTTCCAGAAGCTCACCGGGACGGGACGGCAAGCTGCCGTTTCACGACATGGCCCGCAGACGGTTGACGGTGTAAAACCCAGTCTGCCATCGGTCCTGCGTGTCGCCCAGCGTATCATTGTTGAACAGCGGGCCCCGGCCAAGCGTCACCCGGTCTTGCGCAAGAACCGGGCCGCACAGCCCGACCTCAAGCATGAATATTGCGAATTGCTAACAAGGCCTTCAACATCGTCACATCCGTGTCTGAATTGGTCACGCAGCCATGCCATGATCGTAACGGGGCAATGCGCTTTGCCCTAGTGCGCAACAGCAACAGAAATCACATTGCCTGCGGCAGGATTGCCACAAACTAGCCTCAATTTCTCAGCGGTTTACGCATGGCGACGGCGTTTCACACAGTCGCGACCAGATGCCCGTCGCCGACATCAACCAGACCCACCCGGGGCACCGTTGCCCCCACGGGATGCACCGGGCTTGGCACTTCGCCCGACAAGCGGGCTGAGGCTCCACGTGGGCGCGCAGGGTCAGGCACCGGAACTGCCTCGATCAAGCGGCGGGTGTAGGCGTGCTGCGGGTTGCCAAAGATTTGCGCCTTGGTGCCCATCTCGACAATCTGGCCCAGATACATCACCGCCACCCGGTCAGAGATATTCTCAACCACCGCCATGTCGTGGCTGATGAACAAAAAGGCGATTTCGAATTCCTGCTGAAGCGCGCGCAAAAGGTCCAGCACCCGGGCCTGCACTGACACATCCAACGCAGACACGGATTCGTCTGCGATGATCAGATCAGGCTGCAAGGCTAGCGCGCGGGCGATGCAGATCCGCTGCCGCTGGCCGCCCGAAAATTCGTGGGGGTAGCGGTCAAGCTGATCCGCCGACAGGCCCACCCGCTGCATCAGGTCCCCCGCAAGAGCGCGTTGCGTGGCAGGGGTGCCAATAGCATGGATCACCAGTGGTTCGGCAATCAGATTTCCCACCGTCATGCGGGGGTCCAGTGCTGCCATCGGGTCTTGAAAGACCATCTGCACCCGGCGACGGACCGCTTTTTGGGCTGCCGTATCAAGACCCTGCAACGACTGGCCCGCAACCTCGATCCGGCCGCCATGCGGCACAAGGCCGACAATCGCCTTGGCAATGGTGGATTTGCCGCAGCCAGATTCGCCCACCAGCGAAAACGTCTCACCGCGGCGGATGTCAAAGCTGACGCCCGCAACGGCATGAACAGTCTGGGTCACGCGCCCCAACAGCCCGCCGCGCAGGGGAAAGCACACGGTCACATCGCGCAGCGTCGCCACGCTATCGCCGCCCGCCACAGGGGGGCGCATAACACCGCTGCCCATGCGCGGAACAGCCGCCAGCAGCGCCTTGGTGTAGTCTTGCTGGGGCCGCGCGAATAAATCGGGGGTGGCGGCTTCCTCGACCATCCGACCCGCCTTCATCACGATCACTCGATCAGCCATTTCGGCGACCACGCCCATGTCATGGGTGATCAGAATAATCGCGGTGCCAAGATCACGTTGCAAATCGCGCAGCAGGTCCAGCACCTCACGCTGCACAGTTACATCCAGCGCCGTGGTGGGTTCATCCGCAATCAACACCTCGGGCCGCAGGGCAAGCGCCATCGCAATCATCACCCGCTGGCGCATACCGCCCGACAACTCATGCGGAAACTGCGTCAGCCGCCGCTCTGGTTGCGAGAGGCGGACTGACCGCAGTGCCTCTAACGCGCGGGTCTGCGCCTCGGCGCGCGATACCGGGTCGTGTGCGCGAATGGCTTCGGTCAGTTGCGCACCTACGGTCATCACCGGGTTGAGGCTGGTCATAGGCTCCTGGAAGATCATCGCCACCCGTGCCCCCCGAATGTCGCGCATCTGCGCCTCGGGCAACGTCGCCAGATCAGTGTCGCCAAGGCAGACGCGCCCCCCGGTGATCCGCACCGCAGGCGGCGGCAACAAGCCCATGATCGCCAACGAGGTGATCGATTTGCCAGACCCGCTTTCGCCCGCAATCGCCAGAGTCTCACCCCGGCGCAGAGTGAACGTCATGTCGGTGACAAGCGGTTGCAGGCCAGACTCTGTGCGTACCGAAACGCACAGTCGGTCCACCGTCAGAACCGGGGCCAATGCGGCCCCGGACAGGTTCATCTCTGCCGTCATTCGAACACGCAGCGCGGAAAGTAAAAGCTGACCACCCAGTTCGGCATATCGACAATCTCGGATATCCGCAGATCGCCGCAGGTGGACACCAGCATATAGGCATCCACCGCCGCCATGCCACGCGTGGCGCACAACAGATCCACCATGCCGGCCACCGCATCGCGGGATGCAGACATCAGGTCTGGCCCGATACCGGTTGTGACCTCGTACCCCTTGGCATCCAGATGCCGCGTCACCGGCCCCGGCGTGGTAAAGCGCGGGGTTTTCAAATGCGCACCTTTGACCAGATCAAGGGTCAACACCACATCCATCGGCGATTCAATCGCCGTACCGCACACCTCGCCATCGCCTTGCGCAGCATGGGTGTCGCCCACGCTGAACATCGCCCCCGCCACCTCAACCGGCAGGTACAGGGTCACACCCGCGTTCAAGTCGCGAATGTCCAGATTGCCGCCCACCCGCCGGGGCGGCACGACGGAATGAAGGCCAGCCTCTGCCATGGCATTGCCGATGGTGCCGGCGAAGGGCTTCAGCGGCACCCGCGCATCGGGGCCCCACAAGGCAGGCTCCATGGTGCGGGTATCGTATTTCCAGACCTTCAGGGCTGGTTCCAGAAACTGGTCGGCCAGCAATCCAAAGCCTGGAATGTTCGCCGTCCAACCAAAGCCCGCGCCGTCCATCTCTCGCGGGGCGAAGCTTTCGATGGTGACCTTGACCGCATCGCCGGGTTCTGCGCCCTCAACATAGATTGGGCCGGACACCGGGTTGATCTTGCCGAAATCAAGGGCGCTGACGTCAGCCACGGTAGACTGCGGGCCAAGTTGGCCCGCAGAGGAATCGTTGCAATGAAACAGGATCGTAGACCCCGGTTCGGCCCGCAGCACCGCGGACAGAGAGTTATCCCAGCCGAAATGATGCTGCGCGCCATGGATGGTATAATTGCAGGCTTTGCACATTTTACTTCACGAAAACATAGTCATAGTTGACCGGGATCGACACCGGATCAACGTAGAGCGCATCCTCGCCACCCATCCGTTCCGACTTCATCGTATAGCGTTCCTCGTTGAACACCGGCACCCAAGGGGCAAGTTCCATTACGCCGGTATAAACGTCAGACCACAGCGCCAGACGATCGGCAGCCTTGGCGGGGTCGGCCATGCTGTCAGCCTCGGTCGCTTTCGCGTCCAACGCAGCGTCACAGAATTTGGACCAGTTCCAGCCACCCGCTGCTGCCCCCGAACACCCCAGGATCGGGCCGTAGAAGTTTGACGGATCGGGGAAGTCCGCGATCCAGCCCATGCCGCCCGACCAGATCATCGGGGCCGTGCCTGCCCCCCCAGCCTCAATCACGTTGGCCTGGGCCAAGGACTGAATGTTGGCCTTGATGCCGATGGCCGCCAGATCCTGCTGGATGGCTTGGGCAATGCGGGGGTTGGGGTCGGTGTTCATGACATAAAGGTCGGTCTCAAACCCGTCGGGCAGGCCGGCCTTGGCCAGCAGGGCCTTCGCGCCATCGACGTCAAAGGCATAGCCTTTGAAGTCCTTGGTATAGCCCGGCATAGAGGGCGGCAGGGGTTGGGTAGCAGCCACCGCGCGCCCGTTGATGATCTGGACGATGCGGTCCTTGTTCACCGCCATGTTGACGGCTTGGCGGACCTCAACCTTGTCAAACGGCGGCATGGTGACGTTGAGGGTGATGTATCCAGTGTGCAACTGCCCACCGACCACCACACGCGCGGACTGCGCCGGATCAGCCATCACTTCGGTGAACTTGGCGGGGGGGATACCATCGCCGGGCACGTCAACCTCGCCATTCTGCAAACGCAGCAGGGCCACGACGGGTTCTTGCCCAACCTCAAAAATCACGGAATCCAGATATGGCACACCCTCGCGCCAGTAGTCGGCATTCTTTTCAAACACCAGTTTCTGCCCCAGCGTCCATTCCGCCAGCTTGAACGCACCGGTCCCGACCGGCTTTTTACCAAAGTCGGCCCCGGCCTCATCCACGGCTTCTTTCGGCACGACAGAGGCAAAGTTCAGCGCCATGACATGCAGGAATGTGGCGTCGGGCCGGGACAGGGTGATTTTCACCGTCAGCGGGTCAACCACTTCGACCCCCGAAAGGCCGCCCTCACCCGCCTTGTCATAGCCCGCGATGGACCCAAAGAACCCCGCACCCGGCGATTGTGTGGCCGGGTTGGTCGCGCGGTCCAGCGAGTATTTCACGTCTTCCGCCGTCATCTCACGCCCGTTGTGGAATTTCACACCGGGACGAAGCTTGAAGGTGAACACAGTCCCATCGGCGTTGATCTCATAGCTTTCCGCCAGACCGGGGCGCAGGGTCGTGGTACCGGGTACATAATCCATCAGCCCGTCAAACAGCGATTTGATCATCGACCAGTTCTGCCAGTCATAGCCTATGGCCGGGTCCAGCGTGGCTACGTCATCTTTGTAGGTGACGGTGATCGACCCGCCCGCCTTGGCGGCAGGATCGGGGGTATAGTCTTGCGCCATTGCAGGCAGTGCCAACGATAGGATCAGCGCGGTGGAGGCAAGCAGCTTTTTCATGTTTCTCTCCTGTCAGGTTATGATTGGCCCCGGATCAGCGCAGGCGGATACGGGGGTCGATGAAAGGGGCCAGAACATCGGCCAAAAGGTTACCCAGAACGATGGCAAAGGCAGACACCAGCGTGACGCCCATGATGATCGGAATATCGACACGCTGAATGGCTTGCCACGCAAGCTGGCCAATTCCGGGCCAGCCAAACACCGACTCGACCACCACGATGCCACCCATGAAGATACCGATGTCGATGCCAATCATCGCAATGATCGGCAAAATCGCATTGGGCAGCGCGTGGCGCAAAATGACCCGGTGGCGCGACAATCCCTTGGCCCGCGCAGTGCGGATGAAATCGGCGCGCAGCACGTCAATCATCGAGGACCGCATCATCCGGCTGTACCAGCCTGACCCCAAGATGCCCAAAGTGATCGCAGGCAGCACCAGATGCGCCGTCGTGCCGTACCCGCCAATCGGAAACCAACCAAGCTTGACCGAAAACACATACAGCATCAGCAGGCTGACCACGAATTGCGGGGCTGAGACGGTGACGAAAGAGGTCATCATCAACACCTGATCCACCAGCTTGCCCCGCCACAAGGCGGCAGCAATGCCCATGCCAACCCCCAAAACCAGCTCACAAAAGATCGCCGCCACCATCAACAGCAGGGTGGCGGGCAGACGCGAAGTGATCAGTTCCGCCACTTCGGTCTTTTGCAGATAACTGCGCCCCATGTCGCCTTGCAACAGATGGCCCAGATAGCGCCCGTATTGCACGATGAACGGTTGATCGAGGCCCAGTTGCTGTCGGATATTCTCAACTGTTGCCGCCGTCGCCGACCGCCCCGCAATCTGGCGCACCGGGTCTGCAGGCAGCACATACAGCAGAAAGAACGTGATAAAGCTGACCCCGATCAGGATCAACACCGCCTGCACCAGCCGCCGGATCAGATACACCGCCATCAGTCGCGCCCCCGTTGTGTCGGGTCCAGCACATCTCGCAGCGCGTCGCCAACCAGATTGAACGCAAGCGCAAGGATCAGGATCGCAGCCCCCGGAATGAACACCAGCCAAGGGGCTGCCTGAAAATAGGTCTGGTTTTCAAAGATGATGTTGCCCCAGCTTGGTGTCGGCGGCTGCACCCCCACGCCAAGGAAAGACAGCGTAGCCTCCAGCAGGACAGTGGTGGAAATGCCCAAAGTGCCCCAGACAATGATGGTTGGCAAAAGGTGCGGCAGGATGTGGTGAAACAGGATGCGCCCCGTGCCGGCCCCCAAAGTTCGCTCTGCCGCGATGAAATCGCGTTCGGCAAGCGCCGTGGTTTCGGTGTAGATTACCCGCGCCGTCTGCACCCAGTTTACAAGCGCGATGACCATTGCCACAATCCACAGCGATGGCTCAAAGATCGCCGCCAGACAGATCGCCAGCAACAACGCCGGAAACGCCATCATCAAGTCGGTAAACCGCATCAGCACCGACCCCAGCCACCCCCGGAAATATCCCGCCGTAATGCCCACCAACGTGCCGATCAACAGCGCAAGACCGTTCGCCACCACGCCAATGATCAGCGAGGTCTGCGCCCCATACAGAATCCGCGACAGCAGATCGCGCCCCAAAAGGTCTGTGCCCAGCAGATACGCCCCACCGGGCGGCATTGGCGCACCCTCCAACGTCAGCCCGTCGAAAAACTGCTCGCTCGGGTCAAATGGCGCGAGCCATGCGGCGAACGCGGCCCCCCCCACCACCAGCGCAATCAGCACCAGCCCGAACACAGCCAGCTTGCGCCGCAGCAACCGGGCAAGCGCGGATGCCGGGCGATCAGCCACGATTGCGGTCATCGTCACGCCCCCCATCCCGTTGTGCCACAACCCGCAGCGCCGCATCCTCAAAACTCACCCGCCATGCCATCGCCATCTGGCGCAACTGGCCATAGGCCTCAGCCTCGCTCCGTCCCATGGCAACCAGCAGGGCAACCGCCCGTACCACGCTGCGCCTTTCATCCAGCCTGCGCCGCAAATCGGCAATCTCGGCCGCCAGTGCGGCCTGCGCATCAAATGCATCCCGCGCGATAAGCAGGGATGAATAGACACCGTTATCCCCCACCGGTTTCAGAAGTTGCGCATGAGCCCCCGCCCGCAGCGCCCATTCCACACGCCCCGGGGCCTCTGACCCGATCAGCGCGATCATCGGCATCGGGGACGCGCCCGGTGCCCAGGGAAACTGTTCATCATGCCCCATATCCGCGTCAAAAAACACAAACTCAGCCGCCAGCACATCTGGCCCACATTCCGGCCAGACCTGCGCCACCGAAAGACCAATCGCCGTCAACTGCCGCGTCAGGTTTTGCACAGTGGGGTGCGGCCGATGCAGGATCACCGCCCGCGCCGCGCCAAGGTTATGGATTCTGATAGGCCGTGTCATGACACCACCCGCAGATTTGGCACGATGGTCCCAGCCACACGGCCCCGCGTCAAATAGGGATCACCTGCCACCGGCGCGCGCGATTGCAGTGTCTGAAACGCGCCGTTTTGCACTTGGGCAATCAGCACCGGCAAGGTGGTGTGGTGGGTTTCCCCGTCTACAATTCCCCCTGCCCCGCGCAGCAAGGCGGCCAGACTTTCATCCTCAGCGCCCGGACGCTTGTTCAGCAACCGCGCCAGTTCCATCACCGCCGAAAAGGCCGCAGCTTCATGCGATGACCCAAAGTCACCGCCCTTCCCCCCGCGGAAATACGGCCCCGCCGCAATCAACCCTTCCGCCGCCGCCCCCAAAGCCGGAAGCTCACATTCCGTCAGATTGCAGGACAAAACCGGGCAACGGCTGGGCCGGAAATGTGCATCCTGCGCACCAAGCACCTGATACGCCGCTAGAAATTCATACGACGACGGCCCGATCAGCGAGTTCAGAATGAAATCCGGCCGGGCGTGGCGCACCTCCTCGATCATGCGGCCGACATCGCGCGACCCGATCGGCAAATATCGTTCGCCCAACACCTGCCCCCCCGCCGCCGTCACGGTTTCCCGCGCAAGGCGGTTCATCTCCCAGCCCCAGATGTAGTTCGACCCCGTTAGATAGGCCCTGCGCCCATAGGTCGGCAGCGCCCAATCCAGCAGCGGTAGCAGATGTTGGTTCGGGCAGGCGTGGGTGTAGACCACATGATCAGACGCCTCGAACCCCTCATAGGGCACGGCATACCACAGTGTGCCGCCGTGCTTTTCCAGCGTCGGGATCACTTCCTTGCGGCTCCATGAGGTGACACAGCCCACCACATGCCGCGCGTCAGTATCCCGCAAAATCTCGGCGCAAAGCGGCCCGTAGAGATCGACATTCCCGCCCGGATCACGCTCCACCGGCACAAAAGACACATCGTAGCCAGGCGAGGCATTGACCTGCTCAATCGCCGCCATCGCCCCGGTCCGGCACGCGTCCGAGATCAGCGTATAGCTGCCTGACCGTGAATAAAGCACGCCCAGTTCGATGCGCCGCTTTGCCGACTTACCCAAACTCGGTCTCCAAAAACAAAAGCCCCGTTGCAGGTCCCACAGATGTGGGCTGCAAACAGGGCTCGATTGCCGACAGGCTTTTCGCCAGATTTCAAGGTCAGAGTGAACGCACCCGCGCCCCAGGTCAAGACCAGCTGAGCAAAAAGCCTTGGGATGCGAT
>JANNNF010000223.1:0-5056 GCA_031398405.1 Rhodobacterales bacterium
TCGCCGTGTCCAATGCCGTACGCCGCGCGCGGGCGGGGCTGAATGATGAGGGGCGTCCTTTGGGGTCGTTCCTGTTTCTTGGGCCAACCGGCGTGGGCAAGACCGAATTGACCAAGGCAGTGGCCGAATATCTGTTTGATGATGACAGCGCCATGGTGCGGATTGATATGTCCGAATTCATGGAAAAACACTCGGTTGCCCGCCTGATCGGCGCACCGCCCGGCTATGTTGGCTATGACGAAGGCGGGGTGCTGACCGAGGCCGTGCGGCGCAGGCCCTATCAGGTGGTGCTGTTTGACGAGGTTGAGAAGGCCCATCCCGATGTGTTCAACGTGCTGTTGCAAGTGCTTGACGATGGCGTGTTGACCGATGGTCAGGGGAGACGGGTCGACTTCAAGCAGACCCTGATCGTGCTGACGTCAAACCTTGGGGCGCGCAGCTTGAGCGAGCTGCCGGAAGGCGGTGACATTTCAGGCGCGCGGCGCGAGGTGGAGGCGGCAGTCCGGGCGCACTTCCGGCCCGAGTTCCTGAACCGGCTGGATGAGCAGATCATCTTTGACCGCCTGAACCGCGCCGACATGTCGGGGATCGTGGAAATTCAGTTGAAGCGGCTGGAGGCGCGGCTGCTGGCCCGCAAGATCACGCTGGATCTGGATGCGGCGGCCAAGCAATGGCTGGGCGATGAAGGCTATGACCCGGTGTTCGGCGCGCGGCCCCTGAAGCGCGTGATCCAGCGCCATCTGCAAGACCCGCTGGCGCAGATGATTCTGTCGGGCGATGTGATGGACGGTGCTACCATCGCCGTCAGCGCCGGGGCTGATGGCCTGATCATCGGCGACCGTGTGTCAGCATCGCGCCGCGAACGCCCCGCACAGGCCGTGGTTCACTAGCGTAGGATGGGCGATACCGCCCATCCCCCCCACCCGATAACCGTCCGCCCCTCCTTGCCCTACCTCGCGTTCTTTGCCACTGGTAAATCAGCGCACATACGGCAAGGAGGCCGCGATGGAAGGCCTACCGCAGATCGTCGTCATCTTGTTGGCATGGCTGAATCAGGCCGCCACCATCGCCATGGGCTGGTTTTTATCGCCCGCCGCGTGGTCGCAATTTGCCCTGCTGGCGGTGGCTTATCTCATCGCCCGCTTGATCACCCGGCGCGTCATGCCCACGCTGTCGCGGCTGATCGACCCCGGCCCGCGCGACAGTCTGTTCGCCGCGGCTCGACGCTTTGTGCTGAAATTCCTGCCGCTGATCCTGCCATTGACCGCGTATGGCCTGACCGCTGGCGGCGAGGAGGTCACCCGGTCGCTGTTCGGATCTGGCGAGGTGATCGCCTTTGGCAAGCGGGTGTTCCTGTTCATCGCCGCCCGGATTTTTGTGCGCGATGTGCTGAAGGACGGCTTTCTAAGATTGCTGGGCCTCTATGTTCTGCTGCCAGTGGCCGGGCTTTATACGGTCGGACTGCTGGATGATCTGACCCTGCGGCTGGACCAGACCGTGGTCGCACTTGGGAATATCCGCTTCTCGGTCATGTCGCTGATACGGGGGCTGATTGCGGGCAGTCTGCTGTTCTGGCTGCTAACGTGGTCAAATCGGCACAGTGCCGACTACATAAAATCACAGCACGAGCTGCGCCCCGCCACCCGCGAGCTTGCGCTGAAGGCGGAAGGGATCGAAATGCCCTATCCGCACCGGGTGATCGAGATCAAAGGGGCGAAACCCTGATGGACGCGCTGGTCATTGGCGGCGGGCCTGCGGGGCTGATGGCTGCCGAAGCTTTGGCAGATGCGGGGCGGCGTGTGGTGCTGTGTGAGGCCAAACCTTCGGTCGGGCGCAAGTTGTTGATGGCGGGCAAGTCTGGGTTGAACATCACCAAGGATGAACCGAGTATTCCCTTTGGCGATGCTTTCAACCCCGATTGGCTGCGCCCGATGCTTGCGGATTTCGGGCCTGCCGAGGTGGCCGACTGGTGCCGGGGCTTGGGTCAAGAGGTGTTCACCGGGTCGTCGGGCCGGGTGTTTCCGCAGGCGATGAAGGCCTCGCCTTTGCTGCGCGCTTGGCTGGTGCGGCTGGAGGCCAAAGGGGTGGACATTCGCACCCGCTGGCGCTGGTTAGGTCCGGATGGGGCGGGGCATGGCTTCCAGGCGCCGGGGGGTGACGTTAGCCTTTATCCCAAGGTAACTGTGCTGGCGTTTGGTGGCGCAAGTTGGGCGCGATTGGGGTCGGATGGTGCTTGGGTGCCGATGCTGGTGGCAAGGGGGGTGGACGTTGCCCCATTTCGTCCCGCAAACATGGGGTTCAACGTGGCATGGTCGGCCCACATGCACCGGCATTTTGGCCAGCCGATCAAGGGAGCGGCGCTGATTGTAGATGGCACCCGGACAAGGGCGGAATTTGTGATCACGACCAACGGCGTGGAAGGAGGCGGCATTTATGCGGTGTCGCGCGCCTTGCGCGATGGGGCGGCGCTAACGCTTGATCTGCTGCCAGACATACCGGCAGCCGACCTGACCCGGCACCTGTCGCGCCTGAAACCTGCCGAGAGTGCCGCCAACAAACTGCGCAAGCTGGGGCTGTCGCCCGCCGCCATCGCCTTGGTGATGGAGACCGCGCGAGGGGCTGACCTGACGGTGATCAAGCACCTGCCGATTCCGCTGCAAGGCCCCCGCCCGATGGACGAGGCAATTTCGGTGGCGGGCGGCATTACGCGCGCCGCACTAACCGACCATCTGGAAATAAGAGCAATGCCGGGCACCTTCGCCTGCGGCGAGATGCTGGATTGGGAAGCTCCGACAGGGGGTTACCTTTTAACCGCCTGCCTTGCCACAGGCTTATGGGCGGGCCGTCACGCCGCCAACAATACCCGCGCCTCATAGGACTTCAGCGTCAAGCGCGCGCTTGCGAATTGTGCCGGGTTGGCCTGATGCGCAAGGTCCGGAAACAGCTTTGACAGTTCTGTCCGCTGGTCCTGATCCATGCCTGCAAGGGTGCGGTCGCCGGGCTGAAAGCTCTCGCTCCACGCGCCATCCGCCAGCACAATTTCGTGCCGGTCAAACAGAAGATGCACGTAGGTCACTTCGGACACCGCCGCATTGCGGATGCCGGGCTGGCCAACCAGATGCGCCGCGCGCACCAGAACTTCGTCCGAACCAAACAGCAGATCGGCCCGTGCCCCAGTCAGCAGCATCCGGTGCTGCCGTGACACCATCATGTCGCGTTGCGGCAGATCTGGCCCCAAAGCACCTTTGCGGATCAAGACTGGCCGCAGCGACGGATCGTCAGACAGCGCCTGCGCTGCCACCCGCTTTGACCCGATCCAGCGCAGCGGTTGCGGACCGTGATCGCGGGTGATCACCATGTCGCCGACGCAAAGCGATTCAATCGCAACCTGACCCTGCGGGGTGGCAATCATTGTGCCTCGGGTAAAGCAGGCCACGAGGTTTTCAATGTTGGAAAAGGTGATCGTGCCTATCACATTGTTCGACAGGTCCAGAAACTGGACCACGCCGTTTTCATTGTTCAGCGGGTCATAGATAATGCGGTGCCGACCAAGCCCTGTCAGGTCGATGGTATCATTGTCGCTGCTGTCTTCGGCACCATCAATGGTGTCGCCCGCCCCGGCATAAAAGATATCCGACCCGTCGCCGCCCGTTAGGAAGTCTGCTCCGTCACCGCCAATCAGGATGTCATCGCCCGACCCGCCCGTCAGGGTGTCATTCCCCAAACCACCTGTCAGGCTGTCATTGCCGGTGCCACCGAACAAGGCGTCATTGCCGATGCCACCGTCCAGATTGTCAGCCCCGTCGCCACCCGACAGGTTGTCGTTACCTTCCTCGCCGGATAGGACATCATTGCCAAGGCTGCCCGTCAGGGTGTCATTCCCCAAACCGCCAAGAATGGTGTCGTCGCCATCACCGCCATCGGCGGCGTCATTGCCATCGCCACCGTTCAGCAGGTCATTTCCCGCCCCACCAAACAAGGCGTCGTTGCCAATGCCACCGTCCAGACTGTCTACACCGTCGCCACCAAACAGTGAGTCGTCACCTGCGTCACCCGTCAGGGCATCGTTGCCAACGCCGCCCGCAACCGAGTCATTGCCAACGCCGCCCGAAACAATGTCGTTGCCGTCGCCCCCATCAAGGCGGTCATTGCCGTCGTCGCCGCTCAGGGTGTCATTGCCGTCGCCACCCAGCACGGTGTCATTGCCTGTACCACCGGACAGGGTGTCGTTGCCGGTGCCGCCATCCAGACTGTCGGTGCCATCGCCGCCGGACACGGAATCGTCGCCCGCATCGCCAAGAAGCGTGTCATTGCCCAAACCGCCCAACAGGCGGTCATTGCCCGCGCCGCCAAACAGCGTGTCATTGCCATCGCCGCCATCGGCCACATCGTTGCCATCACCGCCCAACAGGCTGTCGTTGCCCGCATCCCCAGTCAGCGAGTCGTTGCCAGAGCCGCCTTCAACCGTGTCTTCGCCCACGCCGCCTGACACTTGGTCGTTGCCCGCGTCGCCCGACACGCTGTCATTGCCTGTGCCACCAAGGACAGTGTCGTTGTCATCGCCCCCAAAAAGCACGTCATCCGACCCGGCCCCGTCGATGTAGTCTGACCCGCCTCCGCCATAAAAGATGTTGGTGTAAACGTCGCCCGTCAGGCCCTGGTTATCAAACCCGATCAGCGTGTCGTTAAATGCGGATCCTATGATGCCATCGACCGCGGCAAACACATCACCCGCCGAATGTCCGCCGCTGGAGGTGTTGGTGGCGAGGTTGACGTTTACAGCCGCGTTTGAAGCGGAATAGTCGAGGTAATCCATGTCCTCGCCGCCGTAAATGGTGTCGGCCCCGACCCCACCTGCCAGCGTGTCATTGCCCAACCCGCCAAACAGCCCATCCGCCCCTACCCCGCCGAACAGATAGTTGTCTTCGCCATTTCCCGTCAGGCTGTCGTTGTAGATGGAACCGATCAGATACTCGACCCCGGTCAGGGTATCGCCAGCCGCATCGCCACCGGTGCCCGTACCGCCTGCTGTCACATTGACCGCCGACCCCGAGGC
>JANNNF010000270.1:0-8154 GCA_031398405.1 Rhodobacterales bacterium
GGCTCGATGTGGCCGCTCATGTTTCCTCCCTGCTTGCCCCCCCTGTGTTGCGCCCTAGGCCGGGCTGCGCGCGCAGGGGTAACGGTGGGTTGACGCCTTGACCCTAGCCTTCCGGATCAAGCATCCCGGAGGTTTTCATGCCCGACCAATCGACGATCCTGTCGCTGCCCTATATCCTGCCCGCGCAGGCGCAAAAGCATGTGACCCACAACGAGGCGGTGCGGCTCTTGGATGTGATGGTGCAACTGGTGGTCAGCGATCGCACGCTCACGTCTGCTCCGGCCACCCCTGTGGCGGGGGCGCGGCATATCGTGGCGGCGGGGGCCACCGGGGTCTGGGCCGGGCGGGACGGGGCGGTGGCGGTCTATGAGGGAACGGCGTGGGCGTTCATCGTACCTCTGACCGGGTGGCGCGCCTATGTGCAGGCCGAGGCGGCGATTGCCACGTTCGATGGCTCGGCCTGGGCCACGATGGCCGACCGGCCGCTGACCGTGCCGCGACTGGGGGTTGCTGCGACCCCGGATGACACCAACCGGCTGTCGGTTACGTCGTCCGCCATCCTGCTGAACCATGCGGGCGCCGGGCATCAGGTCAAGGTCAACAAGGCGGCCAGCACTGACGCCGCCAGCCTGTTGTTCCAGACCGGGTTTTCAGGCCGGGCCGAGATGGGCACCATGGGCAGCGACGGTTTTGGCATCAAGGTCAGCGGCGACGGGTCAGCTTTTGCCACCGCAATGACGGTGGTGCCTGCCAATGGCATCGTGTCTTTGCCCGCAGGGGTGGCGGCGGCGGGATTTTCGATCCGTGACGGATTGGATATCGACAAGCGCGCTGTGTTTGATCTGTCTGGCCTGACGGCAGCGACCACACGGACCTATACCTTGCCCAACACGTCATCCGAGCTTGCAGCCCTGTCCGGGACGCAGACGTTCAACGGGCCCAAGACGTTTTCCGGCACGTTCAGCGTCTCCGCGCTGACGGCAACCTTTGGCAGCCATGTTGGCAATGCGGTTTATGGCCTGGGGGCGGGTGCGACCGCGGCTGGCAGCAGCAAAAGCATCAGCCTTGGGACGGGTGGGGTTTCGGGGTCCACCACCACCGTGGTCATCGGGTCGGCCACGGCGGGGGCCACGGGCACGCTGACCATCCACAGCCCGGCGGTTGATCTTGGCGCGGGGGTGGCGACGTTTGATATGGGGGTAGCCTCTGCCCGGGCGGCGCTGATGGGGGTGGGCGGGGCCACGGCGGATGCGACCAACCGCCTGTCGGTGACAACGCCTGCCGTTTTGTTCAACCACGCCGGGTCAGGGGTTGAGGCCACACTGAACAAGGCGGCTGTGGGCGACACGGCGGCGGTCAGCCTGAAAACCGGGTTCTCTACCCGCGCACAACTGGGGCTGCTGGGCAATGATGCTGTCACCCTGCGCGTCAGCCCGGATGGCAGCGCGTTTGCCACCGCCCTGACCGCCGAGGCCGCCACGGGCCAGATCACCGTGGCACAGCCGGCGATCCTGGCAGGGCAAGCCAACGACCCCGGCACCCCGCCCAATGGCATGATCTGGCACAATTCGACCAGTGGTCAAATCAAGACGCGGCTGGCCGGGGTCAGCCGTATTCTTGACGGTCAGCAGGATATTCCCTGGCTGACCCCGGTGGCAGGGGAGATGGCCCTTACCACCAACGGTGCGGGTGGCGCGACGGGCACGCTTGCGGGGGCTGTCGGGCGGCTTGATCTGTTCCCCTTCATGCCACGGGCCGAAACGCCGATTGATCGTCTGGCGATCAACTGCACCACGGCTGTGGCGGCGGCGCTGGCAAAGCTGGTGGTCTATGGTTCGGATGCTCTGGGCAGGCCTGATGCACTGTTGCTGGAAACTGCCGATATCGACCTGTCCACCGTGGGAGTAAAACTTGCCACCGCTGCGCTGACCCTGCGACAAGGGCGCAACTACTGGATCGGGTTGCGCCATTCCAGCATGGCCACCGTGTCGGTCTGGGCGGTCACGGCGACGCCCGATATCAACGGTGGCACGACCATATCCACCACCGCGCGCAAGGTGCTGCGACGCACCCTGACCTATGCGACTGCCGCCCCTGCAAGCTGGGTCTTCACTTCAACAGAGATCAACGCGGCTGCGGCTCCGGCGGTCTGGTTGCGCATCGCCTGATTCGGGGCGTCTGGCGGGCAAGGGGGCTGCATCGCGGGTTCATGGTGCAGCCTTTTTCATCTCCTTTTGACGTCGCTTGGACCTGCCCCGAGACAGTTCCAGCGAAAATTCGACGGGCATCAAGAAGGACATCGCAATCATCGGGGCGGGATATGACAGGCATGTGCAGTGGCTGAGGCGATGTCCATCGCCATTGGCCCTGACAGGGTTGTCGTGGCTGTCCGAGCCGGTGCGCGCCAAAAAGCGGGCCGCGAAAGTGTACCGCCCGCTGATCCGGTGCTGGATCATGCCCTGAACCTATCCTTGCAAAACCGTGCCATATTCTGAATATGGGCGTCGACACAGCTATGAGGTTTTCCATGCGCGCCCGCATCTACCAACCCGCCCGCACAGCGATGCAATCCGGTACAGCCAAGGCCAAGGGCTGGATGCTGGAATTTGCTCCTGCCTCGGCGCGTGAGGTTGACCCGTTGATGGGCTGGACCTCGACCACGGATACCGATGGTCAGGTGAAGCTGCGGTTTGACACCCGCGAGGCGGCAGAAGACTATGCCCGCTCAAAGGGTATCGAGTTTGACGTAGCCGAGCCAAAGCTGCGCCGCCCGCTGATTCGCCAGCGTGGTTACGGTGAGAATTTTGCCACCGACCGTAAAGGTGCATGGACGCACTGATGCTGACCATTGCGCAGGAAAGCCCGCTCGGGGCCGATCTGGGCCTGTTGATGCAGCGCCATACGGCGGATATGCACGCCGATACGCCACCCGAAAGCATCCATATGATGGATGCGGGACAGTTGGCGACGCCAGATATCGCGTTCTTCGTATTGCGAGAGGCAGGCATCCCCTTGGCCATGGGGGCATTCAAGCGGCTTGATGCAACGCATGCCGAAATAAAGTCGATGCACGTGCTGGCCGAGGCTCGGGGGCGGGGGCTATCACGCCGTATGCTGGACCATCTTCTGGCGCAGGCGCGGGCCGCCGGGTTGTTGCGATTAAGCCTTGAGACCGGGGTGCAGCCGACTTTCCTGGCCGCCCGCGCGTTGTATGAAAAGGCCGGCTTTACCGAATGTCCGCCGTTTGACAGCTACCACCTCGATCCGAATTCGGTTTTTCTTACAAAGCAACTTGCGTGACGCCGCAACCTGCCGCAAAAGTCGCGCGTCCGGTCCCGTAGCTCAACTGGATAGAGCACCTGACTTCTAATCAGGATGTTGGGGGTTCGATTCCTCCCGGGATCGCCAAAGTTCTGTGGATTGCCGACCGTCGGAAACCATGTAAGACGGCGAAAACTATAAAAAACCTGAAAGAATTGCATCTGCGGCGTCGGCAGATGGCACTTTTGCGGCTAACCCCCATTGACGCGCCAGCGTCGTATTGCGGTCAATAGCTGAAGCCCCCTGGTCCTAGAACCACTGCCCCGGTTCCATCAGCCCCAGATCCATCAATTGCTGGCTGTGCCATTCGAATGGGGTCGAGTTGTGCCAGCGGAAATTGTGGATGTCGAACTTTGACCCCGGGTTTGTTTTCAGAGCCTTGGCGGTGCGGAATGAGCAGGTTGCGACCGAGATGTTATGATGCCAGGGACAAGCGTAGGTGTTGTATTCCTCATCGGTAAAGGTGAAATCTGGGCGCAGGCGCAGGCCACGGTGGGCTTTGAACAGTGATATGCGGTCAATCTTGCGCTTCGTCCACGGCACATGTTCTTCGAACCGCCAGCGCAACCCGCCAAAGAAATCGAGCTGGCGCTCTTTGGGGGCCCAGTTCTTGTCCGGGTCTTTGCGGGCGAGGGCATAATACCCCGACCGGTCCAGATGGGCATCCTCCAGCGACACGGCATTGGGGTAACGGTTCAGATCGCCGGCATATAAATCAACCACATAGGTTAGCAGCGCATTGCGGCGTTCTTCTGTGTGGAACGACAGAAGGTCGCCGATACTGCGGCTTTCGCAAAACGGGTGGAACAAATATTCGGCGTTGTAGCAGTAATAGACCCACAGGCCGTGGGCCGCGTCGATGATCTGGTTGACCGCCTCTGGCAGAGCGTTTTCGACATAAACGTCAATGGGCACCCGGTGGATCTTCTCCTCCAGTTCCTTGGGGATGACGATATCGTCCGACGCCAGCAGAACCACCTCGCGAAAGCCCGCCGTAAAATGATGGCGCAGGGTGGTGTCCACTTCGACCTGATCTTCGGCCATCACCAGTGCCAACGGGCCTTTGGCGAATGCCGCGTTGGCGGTCTGGATAAAATCGGGAATGTTGGCATAGCGCATTTGGGGCAGGCGGCCTTATGGGCAGGATTGTTTCCATCAAAGCGACAAGCCACGCCCCGATGCAAGAGGCCAACCCCGCAGCACAGTCGTTCCTGTCACCAAAAGGTCGCGGCCGGGGTGGGCAGGGGGTGTGTGGTCTGCAAGGCTAAGCTGGCAGAGGTTAATGAAAGGCCAAGGATGATGCACAGCGGCGGATGTTTGTGCGGCGCGGTGCGGTTTACCACCACCGGGCCGCTGCGCGCAGTGACGTATTGCCACTGCTCGCAATGTCGCAGGCCGACCGGTCTCTATTATGCGGCAACATCGGTGCCATTGATGGGGTTCAGCCTGACGGGGGCCGACCGGATCACATGGTACGCTTCATCCCCCCAAGCCCGGCGGGGGTTTTGCGGCACCTGCGGGTCAGCGCTGTTCTGGGAGCCGTTGGGAGAGGAGCGCATGTCAATCATGGCCGGCGCGTTTGACGACCCCGCCGCCCTGACCCCCGGCAAGCACATCTGCACCGAAGGCCGGGCGCAATTCTACGCGATCAGCGACGGCTTGCCGCAACACCCCTAAGGCGTTGCGTTGCAAATCCCCTGCCTTTGCGTGTAAAGGCAGGGTTTGCCGCACCGATCATCAAGGGCACCGCCATGTCGCAGGCCAAGAAGCTGTTCATCAAGACCTATGGCTGCCAGATGAACGTCTATGATTCCGAACGCATGGTCGAATCCCTGGGGGCCGAGGGTTATGTGACCACGGATGTGATCGAAGACGCTGATATGGTTCTGCTGAACACCTGCCATATCCGCGAAAAGGCTGCGGATAAGTTGTATTCCGACCTTGGCCGTCTGCGCCCGTTGAAGGCGGCGAACCCCAATCTCAAGGTCGGCGTGGCGGGCTGCGTGGCGCAGGCCGAAGGGGCCGAGATATTGCGGCGGATGCCCTTGGTCGATCTCGTGGTGGGGCCGCAAAGCTACCACCGTTTGCCGGAACTGGTGAAAGCCAAGGGGCAGGTCGTGGATACCGATTTCCCGCCTGAGGATAAATTCGATCATTTGCCCGCCCCCCGCGCGATGCGCGGACCGTCGGCGTTTCTGACTGTGCAGGAAGGTTGTGACAAGTTTTGCGCCTTTTGCGTGGTGCCCTACACTCGCGGGTCAGAGGTCAGCCGCCCGGTGGACCGCCTGCTGGCTGAGGCCCGTGATCTGGTTAGCCGGGGCGTGCGCGACATCACCTTGCTGGGCCAGAACGTGAATGCGTATCACGGCGCTGCGCCCGGGGGGCCTTGGGGGCTGGCGCGGTTGATCCGGGCGTTGGCGGACGTGCCTGGACTGGACCGTATCCGCTATATGACCAGCCACCCCAATGACATGGAAGACGATCTTATCGCGGCCCATGGCGATTTGCCCGCGTTGATGCCCTATCTGCATCTGCCGGTGCAGTCGGGATCTGACCGCATCCTGAAGGCGATGAACCGTAAACACACGGCGGCGCAATATCTGGCATTGATTGACCGGTTTCGGGCCGTGCGGCCTGATATCTTGCTGTCGTCAGATTTCATCGTGGGCTTCCCCGGAGAGACGGATCAGGATTTTGACGACACCATGGCCTTGGTCCGGACCGTGGGCTACGGCGCAGCCTATTGCTTCAAATACTCGGCCCGTCCAGGCACTCCTGCGGCGGAAAAAGCACCTGTGTCGACGGATATTGCAGACGCCCGCTTGCACGCGCTGCAAGCTTTGATTGCCACGCAACAACGCGCGGTGCAGGAATCCATGGTTGGGCGTGAGGTCGGTGTGCTGTATGAAAAGGCGGGGCGACTGCCCGGTCAGATGGTCGGCAAGTCCGATCACCTGCATGCCGTGCATGTTTTTGATCCACAAGGCCGGGTGGGAGAATTGGTGCAAGTGCGCGTGTTAGCTTCGGCTTCGAACTCTTTGTCGGCAGACCGAATTTCAGGTTAATCCACAGGTTGAGGACTGTTGCCGGGCCGGCCATAATAACCGTGTTACTACTACATTTGGTTCCCTAGTGTGAACGAAACGCCACATAAATGCCAAAATCCCCTAAAATTCTGCTTTACTTCACATTTTCGGGACGGCAATCCTGACGCAAGGGATGTCTGCAAGTAAATGTAAGGGGGCCAGGGCTGTGGAACGCTATTCCAAAGCTGCGCGGAACGTGTTCAGGGGGTTGGTTGTTGCCGCCAGCCTTTTAGGCGCAACGCTGATAACTGCAACGGAGGCGGTGGCTCAGGACGGGCCGAAAGTCACCGGCCATATCGAATGGGGCGTATGGGTCGATGACGACGGCTGCATGCACTGGTGGGCCGATGGTGGAATTGAAGGCTATATGGTGCCGCGCCGCAACCCGAAAACCGGCAAGCCGGTTTGCCTGAAGGCAAACACCTGCATGGTGCAGAACACCGATACGATGTTCGCGACCGACAGTGCCAAGCTGACGTCAGGCGGGCGGCAGTACCTGTCTGATTTCTTCCGCAGCGCTGGGGCTTTCGGGTATGCCATTTACGGCCATACAGACAGTCGCGCGTCGGATGAATACAACATGTCGCTGTCGCAGCGCCGTGCGCAAGCTGTGGGCGATGTTGCCCGGTCGGTTGGTGCCCCGGTTGAACGGCAACTTGGCTTTGGCGAACGGCAGCCGATTGCATCCAACAGTTCGGCTGGCGGGATGCAAAAGAACCGTCGCGTCGAAGTCGTTTGCTACAGGTGGTGAGAGACATGACATATGGTTTGAAAATTGGTGCGGCGTTGGCCTCTGTGTTGCTGGTCACGGCCTGCACGGAAACCTTTGAGGGCACGCAGCGGTACAGCGGTCCTTCCTCGGTCATCGCCACCGGGCAAGACCAGGGACGCGATTCGGGGGTGCTGGTCAATGGCCGTGCCGCTATCGCCTATGACCCCGACGGCTGCCAGAATTGGATCATTGATGACGGTCTGGAAGGCTATTCCAGCCCGCGCTACGACCCGGCCTCCGGCCTGCCGATCTGCAACAACCGCTTCCCGCCGGGCACGGTGATCCGCGATTACCAATCCGGCACCCAAGGCATCCAGGATCGCGTATCGGGCCACGGCATCAAGACAGTGGTTGTCCGCCGCTGACACCCATGCTGTGTTCGAACATTTCAAAAAGGCCACGGCACCAGCCGTGGCCTTTTTTGCACGGGTTTTGCCGGGGAAGGGTGGCGATTTGCGGAACGAACAAGCGACCGCCTAGGATATTTTAGCCTCAAATCGCACAACACCTTGTGTCATCCCTACAAGACCCTTGTCATATGCGGGTACAGAGCACACATTTAGAGTACGGCTTAGATCAAAAGGAGATCCCTTTGGGCATCAGCGCGCTGTCCCCCCCGACCCGTCCCGAGGACATGGTTGAGACTGTTCTCGAATTTCCCGATAATAGGTTACTGATAGATCTGTGCGGCGAATTTGACCGCAACCTTGCACAGGTCGAACATCAGATGGGGGTGCATATCCTGCGGCGGGGCAACCGGCTTGCGGTGATCGGCGACAAAGGCGCGCGTGAACAGGCAGCAGCGGTGCTTCGCGGGCTGTATGCAAGGCTCGAATCAGGGCGCGGCGTCGCTGCGGGCGATATCGACGGCGCGATGCGGATGGGGCGCCCCATGCCCGATACGCTGCGCACTGATGGCGAACAGATCGAAATGTTTAAGTCCGCCACCGAGCTGCGCACCCGCAAACGTCCGAT
>JANNNF010000272.1:0-2948 GCA_031398405.1 Rhodobacterales bacterium
TGTTGATGGGGCTTGTCTCAAGGTCGTGATAGCGCAGATGTATTTGGGAACGGCAACGGCTGGATCATCCTCCCGTTGGTGAGCCCCAACAACACATCGCCCGCCACAACGCCGCTTGGCAGGTCAGACCCCCGCTCCATCGCGCCGACGGCAAACCCCGCAAGGTCGAAGTCGCCGCCGTGGTACATGCCCGGCATCTCGGCGGTTTCCCCACCGATCAGCGCGCAGCCGCTCGCCTCACACCCTGCAGCGATGCCCGTGATGATACGGGTGGCCTGATCCAGTTCCAGCTTGCCAGTAGCGAAATAGTCCAAGAAAAACAATGGCTCTGCCCCTTGGCAAACCAGATCATTGACGCACATCGCCACCAGATCGACGCCGATGGTATCGACATGGCCCGTGTCGATCGCTATGCGCAGTTTGGTGCCCACGCCATCGGTCGCGGCCACAAGGATAGGGTCAACATAGCCCGCACCCTTCAGATCGAACAGCGCGCCAAAGCCGCCAAGTCCGCCCATGGTGCCCGACCGCATGGTGCGTTTGGCGGCAGGCTTGATGCGGTCTACCAACGCATTGCCCGCGTCAATATTGACGCCCGCATCGGCATAGGTCAGCCCGTTGTGCCCTGTTGTCATGCGCCCGATCCCCGTCTGTTGCCATAGCCAAGCCTGTCGCCGCCCGCATAGCCGATCAGGGCCCTGCGTGCAACGCGGGGTGTGGGGGCAATGTCAGCCGCCACAGGTTTTGCGCACCAGCCCTTTGCAATTGCGCATCTGCAGCATATGTCTGACCCGAAGCCCCATGCGAAAAGGATACCCGATGAAGGGACCGGTCTGTATTCTGGCAAACGCCGGGTCCGGCAAGAAGGCTGCCAAGCAACTGACCGACTTGTTGCAACCTCTGCATGACGCAGGCCTGACACCCGATGTGCGGTTGATCCACAAGGGCGAGGATATTGTCGCTGAGGCCCGCCGTGCCCGTGACGGTGGCTATGCCACCATTATTGCGGCGGGCGGCGATGGCACCATCTGCGCTGTTGCGGGTGCGCTTGCGGGTACCGATATTGCCATGGGAATCGTGCCGATGGGCACCTTCAACTTCTTCGCGCGCAGCCTGGATCTGCCCAATGACCCCGCCGCCGCCATTGCAGCCCTGATCACCGCTCAGCCGCAGCAGGTGGATGTGGGCGAAGTGAACGGCAAGGTGTTCCTGAACAACGCAAGCCTTGGGCTTTACCCTGCCCTGCTGGAACAGCGTGAGGCCGCCTATGCCCGCTTTGGTCGGTCACGGCTTGCGGCCTATTGGTCTGGTCTGCGCACGCTTGTCACTTATGACCGACCCAGCCGGATGCGCATCACCATCGACGGGCGGACCGAACATTTGCGCAGCCCGATGATCTTTGTCGCCCAATCGGCGTATCAACTGGATCAATACGGAATGGAGGGGGCCGACCTTATCCGCGACGGCAAGTTCGCCGTCTACATCGCTCCAGAATTGCGGCGCTGGCAATTGTTGGGCTTTGCGTTGCGCGTCGCACTGCGGACCGCCCGCCCCTACCGCGATTTCACGCTGGAGGCAGGGTCCGACATCACCATCGAAACCCGCAAATCCCGCCGCACCATTGCGCGCGATGGCGAACGCGAAAAGATGGTGGCCCCCTTCCGTTTCCGAGTTTTGCCATTGGCGCTGACGGTGCTGGTGCCGGCCACCGGCCCGGTCTGACGCGATGGGGCGTATATTGCATCTGTCGGACCTGCATTTTGGCACTGACCGCTACGAGTTGCGGCAGCCGCTGGTGGACCTTGCGCAGACTGTAAAACCCGATGTTATCATCCTCTCGGGTGATCTGACGCAGCGGGCGCTGAAAAGCCAGTTTTCCGATTGTGCCGCCCTGATCCGCCGCATGCCCGCCCCGGTGCTGTGTGTGCCCGGCAACCATGATGTTCCGCTCTACAACCCGCTGGCGCGCATGTTCTGGCCGTTCCGAGCCTATCGCACTGCAATTTCCAACAATCTGGAACCAGTGTTCCACAGCCATGATCTGGCGGTGATCGGCGTCAACACCACAGACCCTAAGGTCTGGCAACGCGGGCTGATCTCGGCTGAAACTTTGGCGCGGGCCTGCGCGCGCCTGCGCGCCTCCGCGCCCGGACAATTGCGGGTTGTCGTGCTGCACCACCCACTGACCCAACCGGCCGCGACAGGCAAAGCCCCGATGCGAGGGGCCGATGCTGCCGCCGAGGCCTTTGCCGAGGCCGGCGCAGATGTCGTGCTGTCGGGTCACCTGCACCAATGGGCGGCAGACCCGTTCGCTCTGCGCAAAGGAGGACGGTTCATGCTGTGTGTGCAGGCTGGAACCACTCTGTCAACGCGGCTGCGCGGCGAAGAAAACGACGCGAATGTCATTGACCATGATCAAGGCCGGGTCATGGTGACCCGTTATGTCGCCAGCGATACCCACCCCACCTTTCAACCCGCCCCCGGGGCCAGCTTTCATCAGCATGATCAGGGGTGGCAATCCTCGCCTCATTCCTCCGGAAACCAAACTTGATCCGCCACCCGTCTTGACCCGCGCCCAGCTTATGTTAGGCAGGCAAAAGTGGGCCTGTAGCTCAACGGATAGAGCAGGGCGCTCATAACGCCTTGGTTGGGGGTTCGAGTCCCTCCGGGCCTACCACTCCCACCATAATGTTCTTATTTTTCAAGACTTTATGGTGCATTTTGTCAAACTTCACTCGCAAGTTTGACTCTTCGCGTTCTGTTTTCGTCCGCGTCCAGTTGCATCTGAAGAGCCTGCCGGGCGAGTCCAAGCCGGTTCGCGCCTTCGATATAGGTCTGCACCTCCTTCAGGTTCTTGTGTCCGCTTATCGACATGATCTCTGGCGCCGTGCATCCGGCTTCGGCCAGTCGACGGCATGCCGACTTCCGCAATCCATGGGCTGACAGCC
>JANNNF010000292.1:0-8989 GCA_031398405.1 Rhodobacterales bacterium
TAGCGGCCCGGGTTGCAGCCCAAATTGCTGAAAACCGGCCAGCATGATGGCTGCCGTGGCCGAGGTTGGCAAACCAAGCGTCAGCAGCGGCACCAAGGTGCCAGCCGCCGAGGCGTTGTTCGCGGCCTCTGGCCCCGCCACGCCTTCAATCGCGCCGTGGCCAAATTCCTCAGGGTTCTTGGCAAGACGCTTTTCCGCAGCATAAGACAGGAAGGTGCCAATCTCGGCCCCGCCTGCGGGCATCGCCCCGATCGGAAAGCCGATCACGGTGCCGCGCAGCCATGGCTTCCACGACCGTGCCCAGTCAGACCGGCTCATCCAGACCGATCCTTTGACGGTTTCTACAATCTCCTCGGCGCGCGATCCTTGGCTTGCCACAAACAGCGCCTCACCCAGTGCGAACATGGCAACAGCCAGTGTTGTCACCTCGATCCCGTCGAGCAGTTGCGGCACGCCAAAGGACAGTCGGGCGGCCCCGGTCAATTGGTCAATCCCCACGGTTGCCAGTGCAAGACCGATGAACAGCGAGGTTAGCCCCTTCAACGCAGAATCGCCAAAGGCAGCGGAAACGGTCACAAAGGCCAACAGCATCAGGCCGAAATATTCACGCGGGCCAAAGACCAGCGCCAGTTTCACCACTGTGGGCGCAAGGAAGGCCAGCAGCAGCGTCGCAATCAGCCCGGCTACGAAAGACCCGATGGCGGCGGTGGCAAGGGCGGGCCCGCCCCGACCCGCGCGGGCCATCTTGTTGCCCTCCAGCGCCGTCACAATCGACGCGGATTCCCCCGGCGTATTCAGCAGGATTGACGTTGTCGATCCGCCATACATGCCACCGTAATAAATGCCGGCAAACATCACCAAAGACCCGGCGGGGTCCAGCCCGTAGGTGACCGGCAGCAACAGGGCCACCGTCAGCGCAGGCCCGATGCCCGGCAACACGCCCACGGCGGTGCCCAGCACCACGCCGATCAGCGCGTAAAGCAAGATCATCGGCTGCATCGCCGTTCCCAGACCCTGCAACAAGAATTCAAATGTTGTCATGGCTTAGCCCCCGTAAATCAGGGTTTCTAGCGGCCCCGCTGGCAGGTTCAGTTGCAAAACCCGGTCGAAGATGCCGTAAACCAGAAAGGCAAAGATGAACCCGATGGGCAGGGTCAGCACCAGTTTGCGCTTGCCAAAGGCAAAGGCCGTGCAGGCAAACAGCAGGCCAGACGACACGGCAAACCCCGCCACCTTCAGCAGCGACAATTGCAGGATCAAGCCCAGCACGATCCACAGCACGGGCCCAAATTCGGGCTTTTCATGCGCGCCAAAGCGGCCTTTCCAGGCGTCGATTGCGGTCCAGACCGCCAAGATCATCATCCCCCAGCCGACCAGCAGCGGCATCCCTCCCGGACCCACGCCGGAATAGCCACCCTTGTCGGGGATGATTCCGGCCTCGCGGATCAGCACCGCACCGATGGCGGCAAGGATGGCCGCGATGACAAACGCCGCCCCATTGGGGCGGCGTGCAGGTGCGGAGCCTTGGGTCATTTCACCAAACCGATGTCCTTGAGGATGACCGTCGTCGACTCGATCTCTTTCGCCAACTGGGCGTCAAATTCAGCGCCCGACAGATAGGTGTCAGCCCAGCCCTTGCCCTCCAGCGCGGCCTTCCAGCCAGCGGAAGCCGCCAGCTTGTCGATATCCGCTGTTACAGCAGCCTTTTGTTCCGCCGACAAACCGCCAGCCGCAGCCACCATGCGCCAATTCAGCACTTCAACCTCAAAGCCAGATTCTTTCAGTGTGGGCGCATCGGTGCCTACCCAACGGTCCCCGGAAGACACCGCCAGGATCCGCATCGTGCCTGCCTCAACCTGCGGCAGGAATTCACTGACCGACGAAATCCCCGCCGTCACCTGATTGCCCAAAATGGCGGCCAAAGCCTCTCCACCACCGGAAAACGCAACGTAGTTGATCTTGGTTGGGTCCACGCCTGCGGCCTTCGCGAATAGCCCAACGGTGATATGGTCCACCCCGCCGGCCGAACCACCAGCCCAGGACACAGCCCCCGGATCGGCCTTCAACGCCGCCGCAAGGTCTGCGATCGTCATTAGTGGAGACGCGGCGGGAACCGCAATCGCTTCTGCCTCGCCCGTCAGGCGGGCAATCGGGGTCACATCGGCCAGCGATACCGGGGATGCGTTGGTCAGGATGGCACCGACCATCACATAGCCGCCGACAATCAGTTGCGCCGGATCACCCGTCGCACTCGCCGCAAACTGCGCCAGCCCCACGGTCCCACCAGCACCCGGCACGTTCTGCACCTGAACGGACGGTGAGATGCCTTCGGATTGCAGCACGTCTTGCATGGTGCGGGCGGTCTGGTCCCACCCGCCGCCCGGGGCCGCAGGGGCCATGATCATGTAATCGGTCGCATAGGCCGGGATGGCCAATACAGCAGCAAATGCCGCACCAAGAATGGTGTGTTTCATGTCGTTTCCTCCCATAGCGGTTTTCCCGCCGTGAACGCGCTCAGGCGGCACCTCCTCGTGCCGAACCTGTGCGACAGATCATCACACAAAGCTGTCATTAACCTGACAGGCCCCGTCATTTATCGATTGAAATGGCTTTGGCCCAGTTTTGCAAAAACAATCGACGCTTGGCCTGATCCAAATAGACGAGCAATCCCGGCGATACCGCCACTGGACGCAGTTGATCCCCCAGACGCGCCTGCATCGCGCGGGCGGAGCTGGTATCTGCCACCTCAACACTGATGGCCGGCAGGCCCATGCGGTTGGCCAGAATCTCTTGCCCTTCACGGCCCAGCATATAGTCAAGAAACCGGGTGCCCAGATCTGGGTGGGCCGCCGCCTTCGGCACCAAGGCCACGCGCGATACGACCACAGTATAGTCACGCAGCAGTACCAACCCAAGGTCAGGGTGTCGCTGCACCTGTTCCGCCGCATAAGACCCCAGAATGTTATAGCCCAACCGCAACCGCCCGTCGGCAACCCTGTCTATGATGTCCTGACTGGTGGGAAAGGTCTGCACACCCGCCGCTGCCATGGCGCGGACCAGCGACCAGATGTCGGCAAAGTATTCCCGGTCGCGCGCCAGGAAAAGATACCCCACCGCCGACCGCTCAATATCATAGGTGCCGATGTTGCCTGCACCTTTGGGCGCAGATTTTAACCAGCCGATCAGATCCAGCCGTGTATCCGGGGGGCCGTTCGGAAAGCTGGGCTTGTGATACACCAGCACCGCCGGTTCAAACGTCACCGCATAGGCCGTATCGCGCCAGTTGGCCCAGCGTGGCCAGCGCGCGCTGGCCTTTACCGTGGCCGTCTGAGCATAGCCGTCGTTCGCCAGTTTGACCTGCACATCCATGGCGGACGAGAACAGGAAATCTGCTGTTGGCTGGCCTGCATCGGTTTCATTGCGCACCCGGTCAGCGATTTCGCCTGCCAGCAAGTCCTCATACCGCACGACGATACCGGGATTCAGCAACTGAAACCCTTCGATCAGCGGCGTCGCCAATCGGGCGTCGAGCGTTGAATAGATCACCAGTTCCTGCGCCGAATCCTTTGCGTCAAACAAGATCACCTCAGCCGCCAAAGGCCGCGCGATCAACAGGGCAAGGGTCAGGCAAATCCTACGCATCGCGCTACGATGCCCGATGTATCCGCAGTTCACAACGCTGGCTTGGCCCCCTATCATAGGGGTTGGGGGGACCGACATGCGCCTGCTTTTGGTTGAGGATGACCTGCCATTGGCCGAGGCGCTGACCGCATTGCTGGTGGCCGCAGGCTATGCCGTGGATTGCGTCAACGATGGTGTATCGGCCGAGGGTTTGGCGGCGGTGGAAACCTTTGATCTGGTGATCCTTGATCTGAACCTGCCTCAGATGGACGGGCTGGCCGTGCTGCGCGCCATGCGGGCGCGGTCCAATGTGGCGGCGGTGATGATCCTGACCGCGCGCAGTGCGCCCGAAGACCGGGTCCGGGGGCTGGACCTTGGGGCCGATGACTACATGATTAAACCGTTCGATGTGGGTGAATTTGAGGCGCGGGTACGGTCCTTGCTGCGCCGTCAGGCGGGCTTGCGGTCGGCACAGGTTGTACATGGCGGTCTGGTGCTGGACCTTGTGACGCGACAGTTCAGCGCCCAAGATTTGGCGATGGACTTGCCGCCGCGCGAACGCGCGCTTTTGGAACTGATGTTCACCCGCGCGGGCAAGGTGGTGGCAAAAGAGGCGATTGTGCAATCGCTGACATCGCTCGACGACATCCTGTCGGACAACGCGATTGAGCAATATATCTCGCGTCTGCGCCGCCGGATCGCGCCGCATGGGCTGACGCTGCGCACCGTCCGGGGCATCGGTTATCTGTTGGAAAAGACCGATCTTCTTGAAAAGACCGGCCCATGACCCGCTATTCCCTGCGCCGTCGGCTGATTGCGTGGCTGCTGGCGGCGACGGCCCTGATCGGCGTGCTGGCTTTGCTGGACACAAGGGCCGAGGCGATCCGTACCGCGCAAGGGGTGTCTGACCGGGTTCTGGCAGGTTCAGCCTTGGCGATTGCCGAACGGGTCACGGCAGATGAGGCAGGCGGGCTGGAGGTGGATATACCCTATTCTGCGCTGGAAATGCTGACATCCACTGCGCAGGATCAGGTGTTCTACCGGGTCGATGGCGCAGACGGAGTGTTCCTGACCGGATACGAGTCTCTGCGCCCGGTGCCGGTGGCTGCCGATGGCATTGGCTTTGCTGATGGCGTTTATGGCGCAGTGCCGATCCGGCTTGTCAGCCTTGTACGCGATGTGTCGACGGGCGACGGGTCGGCACGGTTCACTGTGACGGTGGCGGAATCCACTCTGGCCCGCGATGCCCTGGCCCGGTCGATCCTGCGGCGGGCGGCGTTGCGGCTGGCGGGAATGATCTTTGGGGCGGCGGCAATTTCGTGGGTGACGGTCACGCTGGCCCTGCGCCCGCTGGACCGGTTGGGCGAGGCGATTGCTGAGCGTTCCCCCGGTGATCTGCGCCCGGTGCTGGCCGCCGTGCCTGCCGAGGTAGAGGGGCTGGTCGAGGCAATCAACAGCTTCATGGGCCGCCTGGACACGGCGCTTGGCGCACTGCGCAACTTTACCGGCAACGCAAGCCACCAGTTGCGTACCCCCCTGACCGTGATCCGCACACAACTGGCGCTGGCCACCCGCGCGCCCGATGCCGGGGTGGCGCGCGAGGCTGCAGAAAAAGCCGATGCGGCAGTGGCACGGGCAGAGAGGGTGTTGGCGCAACTGTTGGTACTGGCGCGGGTCGATGCGGCGGCGGGCGGGGCGTTCGACGTGCTGGATGTGGCGGCGCTGGCGCGGGGGCGTGGTGGCGGAAATGGTGCCCGCCGCACTGCGCGCGGGGGTTGATCTGGGCTATGAAGGCGACGGGCTGGCGATGATCCGGGCCGAACCCGTGCTGCTGGCGGAATTGCTGCGCAACCTGCTGGACAATGCGGTCGCCTATGCCGGGCCGAGGGCAGTGGTCACCTTGCGCACCGTTGTGGATATGGACGTGGTTGTGGAGGTTGAGGACAATGGCCCCGGCCTTTCGGCAGATCGGCGCGCGGCCTTGGCGCAAGGAAAGCGCGGGGCTGGGTCCGATGTGCGTCGACAGGGACACGGCGGATATGGCTTTGGCCTTGCCATCGTGCAGGAAATTGCAAGCCTCATGGAGGCTACGGTCACGTTTGAGTCGGGGCCAGATCAGCGTGGCTTGCGCGTGCGCATTGCGTTTGACCCGGTGTAGCCCATGAAACCCCCAACCCCCGGACTGACCTTGCGATCCCTCCGCGTCTTTGTGGCGCTGGAGGAAACCGCGTCGGTCGCTGCCGCCGCCCTGCGCATCGGCGGCAGCCCGTCCGGCGTATCGCAGCACATCACGGCGCTGGAGGCCGCTGTGGGTGCGCGCCTTTTTGACCGCTCCGCCCGCCCCATCACCCTGACCCCCGCAGGTCAACGGTTGCGTGACCATGCCCACCGGATTTTGGGTGCGGTTTCACAGGCGGAAACCGAATTGGCGGAACTGAACGTGTCGAGCCTGCCCCAATTGAACCTGGCCATCATCGACGATCTGGACGCGTCGCTGACGCCCATGTTGGTAGCATCGCTGCAAGCCCGATATCCCCGATGTTTCGTGAATGCGTTTTCGGGCGGGTCTGACCACATTCTGCAACGGCTGGCGGCGCGCGAGGCGGATCTGGGTGTGACGGCCCTGCTGCCGACCGACCCCGCTTTCCGGGCGCTGCCGATCTTGCGCGAGCCTTTTGTGGTGATTGTGGCCAAAAACGCATCCGGGGGCGATCTCCGGGCGGCGCTGGAGAAATTGCCCTATGTTGCTTATTCCGAGGCCATTCCCATCGGCCAGACCATCGCGGCCCACCTGCGCCGCGTGCGACTGACCCCGCCACGCCGCTATGCTTTTGAGGCGACGCGGTCCGTGATGGCGATGGTGGTGCAAACCGGAGGCTGGGCGATCACCACGCCGCTTAACCTGCTGGACGCGGAACGGTTCCTGCCCGACCTGACCGTGCGGCCCTTGCCATGTGCCGGATTGTCGCGCCGCATGCATCTGGTTGCGCGGGCCGAAGAATTGGGCCCGCTGCCCGATCAACTGGCGCGCGAGTGTCGCCAATTGATCCTCACAAGGCTGGTGCCCCGGTTCGAGGCGCTGGCCCCGGACTTGACAGGGATGATCGAAATAGAGACCTAGCGCCGCACCGACGTGATCACCTTGGTCAGCCCCGGAGGTTTCGGCGTCAGATGGCGTGGGTCGCCCCATACCGAAATATGAACCTCGGGCAAGTTGTCCTGCGCCAGATGCTCCGGGTTCAGCCCGACGATTCGCACCCGCAACGGATCGCCGTGTTCCAGTGACGGTGACACAAGCGCATCGGCAGCCGGTCCCAGATGCCCAAGACAGGCACGGCGGCGCACAGGAATCAGCCCCAGAAACGGGTGCCGAACCGTCGCAAAAATGCCGATTTGTCCGTCTGGCAGACGCTCAAGGCTGGCTTCGTCGCCAATTGACAGGCCGGTGCGGGCAACATGGACGCGCAGGCCCAACACCGGTGCTTTGTGGATAAGAGGTTGTTTGCTGTCCTGCATCGCGGTCGCCTTTTTATTGCTGGCAGGTGCCAGCGATTTTGGACAAAGCATGATTGGGTTGCGCGGTGCGGCGCAAGACCCATTTCACGCGCAGGTTGTCACGATGTTGTTTCCCGCCGAAACCAACGCGTCGGGTCGGCGGATTTCCGACCACCGCCCGGCCAGCCTTCGCCTTAGATTTGCAGGACAAACCCATTGCAAAAGCCAACCGCGCCCCCCAAGTCTTGCACAAGGCCCAAGGGGCTGTGCCGCAACGGCGGGCAGCGTGGATAGGGTGCTTTTGTGGAAGGAGACTACCGATGAATTTGGAGAAATTCACGGAACGGTCGCGCGGATTTTTGCAGGCCGCACAGACCATCGCAATGCGCGAAAATCACCAGCGTCTGGTGCCCGAGCATTTGCTCAAAGCCATCATGGATGATGATCAGGGGTTGGCGTCCAACTTGATACGTCGCGCCGGGGGGGAGCCTACCCGTGTGCTGGATGCCGTAACCTTGGCACTGTCAAAGCTGCCCAAAGTGACCGGCGATGCGCAGCCGTTTACTGACTCGGGGCTCGTCAAAGTTCTGGATGAGGCTGAAAAGCTGGCGTCCAAGGCTGGCGATTCCTTCGTCCCGGTCGAACGCATCCTGATGGCCTTGGCGATGATTTCCAGCAAGGCCAAGGACGCATTGGATGCAGGTGCCGTGACCGCGCAAAAACTGAACGCCGCGATCAATGACATCCGCAAAGGCCGCACCGCCGATACGGCAAGTGCCGAGTCCGGCTATGACGCGCTGAAGAAATTCGCGCGCGACCTGACAGAGGCGGCCGCCGAGGGCAAGATCGACCCGATCATCGGGCGGGATGAAGAAATCCGCCGCACCATGCAGGTGTTGTCGCGCCGCACCAAGAACAACCCGGTGTTGATTGGGGAACCCGGCGTGGGCAAGACGGCGATTGCGGAAGGCCTGGCGCTGCGCATCATCGACGGCGACGTGCCGGAATCTCTGCGCAACAAAAAGCTGATGGCGCTGGACATGGGCGCGCTGATCGCGGGGGCGAAATATCGTGGCGAATTTGAAGAGCGTCTGAAAGCCGTGCTGGCCGAAGTGACGGCAGCAGAGGGCGATATCATCCTGTTCATCGACGAGATGCACACGCTGGTTGGCGCTGGCAAATCTGATGGTGCGATGGATGCCGCCAACCTGATCAAACCTGCCCTTGCGCGGGGCGACCTGCATTGCGTGGGGGCGACCACGCTGGATGAATACCGCAAATATGTGGAAAAAGACGCGGCGCTGGCGCGGCGGTTCCAGCCGGTGATGGTGTCAGAACCGACTGTGGAAGATACGATATCTATCCTGCGCGGGATCAAGGAGAAATACGAACTGCACCACGGGGTGCGCATTTCTGACTCGGCGCTCGTGGCGGCGGCGACCTTGTCGCATCGGTACATCACCGACCGTTTCCTGCCGGACAAAGCGATTGACCTGATGGACGAAGCCGCAAGCCGCTTGCGGATGGAGGTGGACAGCAAACCCGAAGAACTTGACCAGCTCGACCGACAGATCCTGCAACTGCAAATCGAGGCTGAAGCGCTGAAGAAAGAGGATGACGTGCCAAGCCGCGACCGGCTGGAACGGCTGGAGAAAGAACTCTCGAACTTGCTTGAACAGTCAGGTGCCATGACCGCCAAATGGCAAGCAGAACGGGATCAGCTGGAAGCCGCGCGCGGCGTAAAGGAACAGCTTGAAAGTGCGCGGGCCGAATTGGAACACGCCAAACGCGAGGGCGATTTCGGCAAGGCAGGTGAATTGCAATACGGCCGCATTCCGGGGCTGGAAAAGCAGTTGGTCGAGGCTGAGGCCCG
>JANNNF010000332.1:0-11721 GCA_031398405.1 Rhodobacterales bacterium
GGCTGTACTCCTCTCCTTCGATCCTGCTGACGGGCAGCGCCGTTGCGGGCTGGGCTTTCATCGTCGCCATTCTCGGCGCGGGACGTTGCTGGCTGTCGTTCTCCACTCCGACCCTCGCATACCTGGCGCGGGGCGAATTACATCGAGACCGTCTGGGGCCGGGGCTACGTTCTGCGCGACCCGGGGCCGGGTGAGGCAATGAGCCACCGGCTGGCTGCCAGCGCCTGACCTTGCCCTCGGGCCCGCTGCCGCTTAACCTTTGCAGCGAATGTAAGGGGGCGGTGATGGCGGAAAAACCTGTCGGGCAGATGACAGAGGCTGAGGCCGTTTCAGAATGGGCAGACCTGGCGCAAGCCGTGATTGGTGCCAATACGGCTTATCACCGCGATGACGCGCCGACCCTGACCGATGGCGATTATGACGCGATGAAGCGCCGTCTGGCGGCGTTGGAATTGGCGTTTCCTGGCATTGAGCGGGCGATGCGCAGTCCGATTCAATTGGTCGGTGCGCCTGCGGTGGATGGCTTTGGCAAAATATCGCATGCCGTGCCGATGTTAAGCCTTGAGAACGCGTTTGACGCGAGTGATGTGGTGGATTTCGACGACCGCATCCGCCGGTTTTTGGGCCGCACAATCCCGGTGGACTATACTGCGGAACCCAAGATTGACGGGCTTTCCCTCTCACTCCGATATGAAAATGGCGTTTTGGTGCAGGCAGCCACACGGGGCGATGGCGAGGTGGGCGAAAATGTCACTGAAAACGCCCGCACCATTGCTGATATTCCGCAAAGCCTGACCGGTGCCCCTGATCTGCTGGAGGTGCGCGGCGAGGTTTATATGAGCCACGCCGATTTCGCCGACCTGAACTCGCGCCAAGCCGCACGCGGTGACAAGACCTTTGCCAACCCGCGCAACGCTGCTGCAGGGTCTTTGCGCCAGTTGGACGCCGGTATCACCGCCGCCCGGCCCTTGCGGTTTTTTGCTTATGCCTGGGGCGCACTGTCGGGGCCTTTGTCCGACACCCAATATGGCGCGATACGGCGACTGGCAGAATTTGGTTTTCAGACCAACCCCTTGACGGTTTTGTGCAGCAGCCCCGAGGCGCTTTTGGCCCATTATGCCAGCATCGAGGTGCAGCGCGCGACACTCGGCTACGACATAGACGGCGTGGTTTACAAGGTGGATGATCTGGCCTTGCAGGCGCGACTTGGCTTTCGGTCGACCACCCCCCGTTGGGCGATTGCGCATAAGTTCGCCGCCGAACTGGCCTGGACGCGGCTGTTGGCGATTGACATTTCGGTCGGGCGCACCGGTGCGCTGGCACCGGTTGCGCGGCTTGCGCCGGTCACAGTGGGCGGTGTGGTGGTCAGCAACGCGACCCTGCACAATGAGGACTACATTGCAGGCCACGGTGCGAAGGGCACGGCGATCCGCGAAGGGCGCGACATCCGGGTCGGCGATTGGGTGCAGGTCTACCGCGCCGGCGACGTGATCCCGAAAATTGCCGATGTGGACCTGTCGCAACGGCCCGAGGATGCGGTTCCGTTCCAGTTTCCCGACACCTGTGCCGAATGTGGCAGTCCTGCCGTGCGCGAAGAAGGTGACGCCGTACGCCGCTGTACGGGTGGTTTGATTTGCCCCGCGCAGGCGGTGGAACGGCTGAAACACTTCGTCTCGCGCGGCGCGTTTGACATAGAGGGGCTGGGGGCCAAGCAGGTGGAGTTTTTCTTCAACGATGCCGATCTGGCAGTGAAAACCCCCGCCGACATATTCACAATTGCTGTAAGGGACGCCGACAACCCTTTGCGAAAGCTGAAGAATCGGGATGGATTTGGTGAGGTCTCTACCCGCAAACTGTTTGCCGCGATTGATGCCAAACGGGTGATCCCGCTGGACCGTCTGATCTTTTCGCTCGGGGTGCGGCATGTGGGCGAACAGGCGTCGGGGTTGCTCGCGCGTCATTACGGGACGTGGCAGACTTTTGAGGCTGCCATCACCCATGCCACCCCCGGCAGTCCCGAATGGGCGGATCTGACCGCGATTGATGGGGTGGGCGGGGTGCTCGCTGGCAGTCTGGTTGCAGCGTTTCAGAACCCGAATGAGCGTGCGGCGATTGACGCGCTGGTCGCACATCTGGACGTGCAACCGGTGGTCGCGCGGGTGCGCGCAGACAGTCCGGTGGCGGGCAAGATCGTGGTGTTTACCGGAAGTCTGGAGAAAATGACCCGGGCCGAGGCCAAGGCGCGGGCGGAATCGTTGGGGGCCAAGGTGGCGGGGTCGGTCAGCGCCAAAACTGACCTTTTGATCGCCGGGCCGGGGGCCGGGTCGAAGGCCAAGGATGCGGCCCGGTTGGGGGTGGAAGTGCTGGACGAAGACGCCTGGCTCGCCCTGATCGGCGACGCATGAGCCGCCCGGAATCCTTGTTTCCCTTGTTCGCCGATCTCGAAACGCTGGAAGGTGTTGGCCCGAAAACCGCAAAGGCGTTCGAAGGGCTGGGGGTTCTGCGGCCAAAGGATTTACTGTTTCTGCTGCCGCACTCCGGCGTGGACCGTGCCCGGCGCAATTCTGTGCGCGATGTGGTGCCGCCGACGACGGTGACGATTGAGGTGGAGGTTGGCCTGCACATTCCACCCCGGACCAAGGGGGGCCGCTACCGCGTGCTGGTGCGGGATGCCGCGTTGGAATTTGCGTTGGTTTACTTTCATGCGCGGGGGGATTTCTTGCAAAAACTGCTGCCGACCGGGCAGCGGCGGTTGATCTCGGGCAAGGTCGAACTCTTTGATGGCATTGTACAAATGGTTCATCCAGACCATGTGCTGCGACCCGAGGAGGCGGTGGATTTGCCGCCCTATGAACCAGTCTATCCGCTGACGGCGGGGGTCACGCAAAAACAGGTGGCTCGGGGCGTGGCCTCGGCCATCACGCGGATGCCCGATTTGGCGGAATGGATTGACGGGCCGCTGAAGTCGCGGGAAGGCTGGCCAGAATGGGCCGATGCGTTGCGCGCGGTACATGCCCCGACTGATGCGGCGGGGCTGGCGTTCAGCCACCCGGCGCGGCAACGGCTGGCCTATGATGAGCTGTTTGCCCATCAGCTTACCCTGTCCCTTGCGCGGGCGACCTTGCGGCGGGGCAAGGGAGTGGCGAGTGTCGGCACATCAACTTTGCAGCACAAGGCATTGGAAAGTCTGCCGTATCATCCAACGGGCGCGCAGGTGCGCGCGGTGGCAGAGATTGCCGCCGATATGGCCTCCCCCCTTCGCATGAACCGGCTTTTGCAAGGCGATGTGGGGTCGGGCAAGACGTTGGTGGCCTTGATGGCGCTGCTGGTCGCGGTAGAGGCGGGTGGGCAGGGCGTGATGATGGCCCCGACCGAAATTCTGGCGCGTCAGCACTATGAGGGGCTGGCCCCTTTGGCACTGGCAGCTGGGGTGCGGTTGGATCTGCTGACCGGACGTGACAAGGGCGCGGAGCGCGAGGGCAAACTGGCAGCCCTGCGTGAGGGGCGCACCGGGATATTGGTCGGCACGCATGCTGTGTTTCAAAAAGATGTAGCCTTTCATGACCTTAGGCTTGCGGTTGTGGATGAACAGCACCGTTTTGGCGTGGCACAACGGATGGAGTTGGGTGCCAAGGGGGCGGCTGCGGATGTGCTGGTGATGACGGCCACGCCGATTCCGCGCAGTCTTGCACTGGCGAGTTACGGCGACATGGACGTGTCGGTGCTGGATGAAAAGCCGGCAGGGCGCAAACCCATTCGCACCGCGCTGATTTCCAACGCGCGGATTGACGAGGTGGTCGGGCATCTGCGCGCGGCGGTGGCCGACGGGCGGCAGGCCTATTGGGTCTGCCCGCTGGTCGAGGATTCCGAGGTACTGGATTACGCCTCGGCCGAAGCCCGGTTTCAACATCTGCGCGCCGTGTTGGGCGAGGATGTGGTGGGACTGGTGCATGGTCAGATGCCTCCCGCCGACAAGGACGCCGCGATGGCGCGGTTTGTGGCGGGTGTGACGAAGGTTCTGGTGGCGACCACGGTGATCGAGGTGGGGGTCAACGTGCCCAATGCCAGCATCATGGTGATTGAGCGGGCCGAAATTTTCGGGCTGTCGCAATTGCACCAGTTGCGGGGCAGGGTCGGGCGGGGCACCGCGGAGTCGACCTGTCTGTTGATGTATCAGGCCCCACTTGGCGAAAGTGGCGAGCGTCGGCTGAAAGCGATCCGCGATACAGAAGATGGTTTCAGGATTGCCGAGGAGGATCTGGCGATGCGGGGGGCGGGCGATCTGATTGGCACCGCGCAGTCAGGGTTGCCCCGGTTCCGGGTTGCCGATCTGGAGCGGCAGGCAGGGCTGATGGCAGTTGCGCAGTCGGATGCCCGCAAGTTGTTGGCAGAGGATCCGGATTTGACCAGCCAAAGGGGGAAAGCCGCTCGGGTGTTGCTGTGGCTGCTGGATCAGGATCGGGCGATTCGGCTGATTTCTGTAGGCTGAGGCTCGTTTGTTCGCATTTGTTCTTAAAAAGTTCTTTACAGACTGTAGGGAAAATGAGAACAATACAGCAACGTACATCAAGGAGGACGCCATGCTGAAGGAATTCAAATCCATCCTGTCCCGCGCCGGATCGTCGGCTGTGGAAGACACGTTGGGCGTTATCTCTTTGTTTGCTTTGCTGTTTGCAGCGTTGTCAATTTCCGGCACCGTTTAGATTTCAACTTTTCCCGCATTTCCAGACCGCAAAGCCGATTTCGTCTTTTGCTGGAAATGCTCTGCCCACTGCCTGCCATCTGGCCCCTTGGCCCCGGCGTTTGTCCCCCATGTTCCATGGAGACGCCCATTGGCCAAACAGATGCGCTACTTGCCGCCGCCGTCCATTGACGCGCGGCGGCTTTTTTTATTTTGCGGCGGCAATTGCCTCGCACGTCGCCTCCAGTGCCAGCAGGATAGAGGCGTGACGGTTTTTGTACTCCCGCGCCGGCGTCAGCACTTGATAGCCGTCAAACGGCGCGGCGGGCACCGGACCATCCTCTTTCAGCATGGCGACCAGAGAATCGCGGGCGGTTTGCAGTTCGGGCAGGGTGCGGCCCAGAACGGCGGCCCCAAGGACCGAGGCGGAGGCTTGGCCCAAAGCGCAGGCCTTTACGTCCTGGCCAAACTCTACCACCCGGCCGTCCGCCAACACAACATCTACCGTCACCATAGACCCACACAGCGGTGATCGTTTACGCGCCGTACCTTGCGGGGCCGCAAGTCGCCCGTGATGCGGAATGTCGGCGGCCAGTTCCAGAATCCGGCCGGAATAGAGCTTGATCAGGTCAGTGTCAGCCATGGCTTGTCCTTTGCATCGCCCTTATGTAGGCCGAAGCGACCCGCAAGCCAAGGACCGACCCCATGCGCTTTGATCCCGCAAGCCTGAAATACGATGCGAACGGCCTGATCCCCTGCATCGCGCAAGACCATCTGACAGGAGAAGTTCTGATGTTTGCGTGGATGAACGCAGACGCGGTAGGCCAGACGCTGACCACTGGGCGCGTGACCTATTGGTCGCGGTCGCGGGCGGAGTTCTGGATCAAGGGCGAGTCTTCCGGCCACGTGCAGGGGTTGGTCGAATTGCGAATTGATTGTGACCGCGATTGTCTGCTGGCACTTGTTACCCAGGAAGGGCCAGCCTGCCACACCAACCGCAGGTCGTGTTTTTATACGGCTGTGCGTGACGGCGATGAAGTGGAAATATGAGATTTGATGGGAGCTTAGGCCGAAACCATCGCGCCGCAGGCCAGTTCCAGACCGCCTGCATAGATCACCACATCAGCGTCAAAATATAGGGTAAACAAGCGGGCCTCGGTCACCAATTCGGCGCGGATATAGTCACCATCGGCCAGTTGCGAGGCGGGCACCATGGCGGTTTGCGCACCGTACAGCGCCTTGGCGCGCCAGTCGCGGATCAGGATGGGCTGGTCGGGGGCGACAAACATATCATCAACGGGGCGGTCATGGCCAAGAGCCGAAGCCGAGATGCGGATCATCGGGGCGTCTGTCAAGATCGCCACTTCAATCGCGCGCAGGGTACGAGCACCGGATCGGGTGATCACGCGGTCGCCTGGGGCCAGAAACTGCACCGGCAGATCACCATCCAACGTCAGCACCGTTGCGCCTGCAATAATGCCGGTCACACGGGTTGCAACAAGAACGTCAGACGTCGTGAAGGTCAGGGTGTCCATGGCGCGTTCCTTGTGTGCATTTTGTCTGCCTCATCTTTTTTGCGCCAGAATATGTCAGGAATGGGCCGCTGCGAAGTAATTTTGCGGGCAGGCGCGCCGAAATAAGGCATAAGTTGTGGCAAAACCATGGCACAACTTTCCTCTCGCATCCGCCAAGCAGCTTTGTTAGAAGGGCGCGGAAATTCGATGCACGCGCGTGGGCCTGATCAGGTCTCGGGCGTGTTTTGAGTGAGATGCGGGTATGGCGAAATTGGCAGACGCACCAGATTTAGGTTCTGGCGCCGCGAGGCGTGGGGGTTCAAGTCCCTCTACCCGCACCAGCCATTAGGAAAAGGACGGAACACGGCATGACGGTCACAGAGACCCGGAACGAAGGTCTGAAACGCGCCTACACCATCACGGTGACGGCCGCCGAGCTTGAGGCGAAAGTTCAGGAAAAGCTGCTCGAAGCGCAGCCTGAAGTTGAGATCAAGGGCTTTCGCAAGGGCAAAGTGCCGTTGGCGATCTTGAAAAAGCAGTTCGGTCAGCGCCTGACAGGCGATGCCATGCAAGACGCGATTGATGGCGCGATGAAGGGGCATTTCGAAGCCACCGGCGACCGTCCGGCAATGCAGCCCGACGTGAAGATGGTGGGTGGCGAGTCCTGGGCCGAGGGTCAGGATGTTGTGGTCGAGATGTCTTATGAAGCCCTGCCACCTATCCCGGAGTTTGACGCAAGCGCAATCACGCTGGACCGTCTGACCGTGAAGGCAGACGATGCGGCTGTGGACGAGGCTTTGGCCAATCTGGCGGGTCAGGCCCAGAATTTTGAAGACCGTCGCAAGGTCGGCAAGGCCAAAGAGGGCGATCAGGTCACGATCGACTTCGCAGGCTCGGTTGACGGCGTGCTGTTTGATGGCGGCACCGGCACGGATTATCCGCTGGTTCTGGGGTCGAAATCCTTCATTCCGGGCTTTGAAGATCAGTTGGTTGGCGCGTCGGTTGGTGATGAAGTCACTGTCAACGTGACCTTCCCCGAAAACTATGGCGCGGCAAATCTGGCTGGCAAAGAAGCCGTGTTTGCCTGCACCGTGAAAGCCGTGAAAAAGCCGATCCCGGCGGAAGTCGATGACGAGTTGGCAAAAAAGTTCGGGGCAGAAGATCTGGCCGCGCTGAAAACTCAGATCTCGGGCCGTCTTGAGGCCGAATATACCGGCGCTGCCCGCGCTGTGTTGAAACGGTCGTTGCTGGATCAGTTGGATGCCTTGGTCAAGTTTGATCTGCCGTCGGCCCTGGTCGACGCCGAGGCTGCGCAGATCGCGCATCAGTTGTGGCATGAGGAAAACCCCGAAGTGCACGATCACAACCACGGCAACGTGGAAACCACGGATGAGCACAAGATGCTGGCCGAACGTCGGGTCCGTCTGGGCCTGTTGCTGGCCGAAGTGGGCCGCAAGGCCGAAGTCAGCGTCTCTGATGCGGAAATGACCCAAGCTGTGCTGGCTGCGGCCCGGCAGTACCCGGGGCAGGAACGGCAGTTCTTTGAATTCGTTCAGAAGAACCCGAACATGCAGCAACAACTGCGCGCGCCTATTTTTGAAGACAAGGTTGTGGATCACATTGTGGCCTCGGCAAACGTTTCTGATAAAACCGTGACCAAGGAAGACCTTCAGAAAGCCGTTGAGGCGCTGGACGAACTTTGATCTTTGATCTGCGCTGATTTTCAGGGGCCGCGCCGCAGGGTGTGGCCCCTTTGCTTTCCCAAAGGTGTTTCCATGACTGATCCTGTGCCCGATTTCCTGCCTGACCTTCCCGTTGACCGCATCATGGGCTCTTTGCGCCTGTCGCCGGGGCATGAGATCAGGACCGGCAAGTTTGACAGCCCTGAATCCTCGGCGGCTTTGGTGGCCAATGCCTTTGGCTGGTTCCTGACCCGGCCAGCTTCCTTGCCGCATTTGCCGGGCGTGCCTGCGGGTGCTGTGCTGTCGGTCGAGCTGGAATCCGAGATGCGCTATCCTTGGGCTGGGGGCGGGAGGCATCCTTGGCTGAACGTGGGGCTGGCGACGCAAACCACCTTGATCGGGATAAGGGCACGGCGATATGAACCGTTTCGCCCGGCCAAGAACACCGGCTTTGCCGATGTTTATGACCGCCCCGTCTGGGGCCCGAACATGAACCGCTACACCCAGTTGCAGCGCGATCTGGTGGAGGGCGCAGTGGAATTTGAGTGTTTGGATGCCGTGCAACTGGTGAAAGACGCCTATGGCATCCGCACCCGGGCCGAAAAGCGCGCCTTGGGGGCGGTCTTGGTGTATCTGTATGCCGAGCCTGCGCTATGGGCCAATGGCAAGCCTGTAGACCCCGCCCGCATCGCCCAGCATCGCCGCGAGGTGGCCGCGTTCTCCAAAGCGGTAGCGGGGGATAACTGCGTATTTGTGCCGGTCCGCTGGACTGATCTGCTGCACCAATGGAGCAAGATGCCCGCCCTGAAGGCACATGTGCTTGGCTTGCGGGCGAAGTTCGGGTTTTAGGCGCGCTCTACCCGCTCGCGCCACAGTACGAACAACCCCGCACCTATGATGATGCTGATCCCGGCCCATGCTTCGACATCCGGCCAGTCTTGCCACACCGTCCACCCCCAGATCACGCCCCACAGCATGGCGGAGTATTCAAACGGGGCAACAATGCTGGCAGGGGTGCTTCTGTAGGCTTGGGTCAGCAGGGTCAGTCCCATGGCTGCAATCACCCCGCAGGCGCACATCAACGCCGCGTCTTCGGCGGACGGCCAGACCCACGCCCTTAGCAAGAACTGCATTGACGGATGCGCCCCCGCAGCAAAGCGCCCGTCGCCGAAGGCCAGCGCCATCGCAATCGCTGCCAGCAAGAATACCGCATTGCCCCAGAACGCCATCGAGGTGGCAGTCTCACGCCCCCCCATGGTCCGGGCAAAGATCATCGACACACCGTAGGCAAGGCCGGAAATCACCGGCAGCAAGGCCGCCCATTCAAAAAGCGCTGCCCCCGGACGCACCATCACCACCACGCCCGCAAAGCCGGCAACCACCGCAATCCAGCGAGGCAGGCTGACACGTTCGCCCAGCCAAGCCACCGACAGTACGGTGATAAACAGCGGGGCCGAGAAATACAGCGCCACGGCGGACGCAATCGGCAAGGCCGGCAGGGCAAGGTAGTATGAGGTATAGGCCACCAGCATCACGACCCCGCGCAGCACCATTTTGCCCACGCCGGGGGTGAGCAGGGTGCCTAAACCCCCGTCGCGCCAAGCAAACACAGCCAGAATTGGCGCAGCGGTCAGGCTGCGCAGCACCATCGCCTCGGACAAGGGATAGCCGCCCGAAATCAATTTCAGGATCATATCCTGGATTGAGAACACGAAAATGCCTGCCACTAGGCAGACGATCCCGAAGGTCGAGCTGCGGGGCAGGGTGGGGGCGGTGGTCATTGCGGCCTCGGGCTGTGGGTCAAGGCAGTTTAGGCCGGGGCCGCAGAGCCCGGGCAGGAGTTTGCGACAGAGGATGTCGGGCATTGCGGTTAGAAAACTACAATGTCATAGGCGCTGACGGTCTGACTACCGTCCAGCGTCAAAAATCCGCGTCCCAGCGTTCACCTATGACCGATAAGTTATTGCCAAGGCAAACCCGCAGCACAAACTGCACATTAGGGCCAATATGTCGGGCAGGCGCAGCCTGTGCAGCGATCACCGTCTTCTGTGTCGGACTTCAGATGATCGAACTATCGGATGCAGGCAGGGTGACATTGCCTTCAAACCGGATCGGCGCAAATGATTATCTTGTGGTAACAATATGATTATAATACATAATCCACGTCTGATAATCCTCGACGACATAGCGGGTGATGAACTTGGCATGGGTGGCAACGGCGGTTTCACTGTGCAACTCCGTCGCCGTCGTTCCGCACATCGCCCTAACGACCGCCGCAGAGCTTGTCACTGTTATCGCCGCCAGACAGACTGTCGATCTCCCGGCTCATTGCCAGCACCGGTCGCCACAATGTCATCGCCGCTGTTGGTGCGCACGTCGCAACACTCAAACCCCGGGAGCTGCGAAAGCTGACCGCCATCCACCGTGCCATTCAGCCCTTCGACAATCACGGGAAGGTCGGTGGTCCGGGCCTCAGTTCCGATCTGCGTGTCGGTATCATCGCCGCCCGTCAGGGAGACAGCCGGCAAGTTAACATGGGGCACCCGGTTTCACCAAAACTCTGGCGAGGGGCATTTCCGATAGGCGGACCAAGTTGTAAAGGCAGACAAAGAAAAATCCGCGCAGGGGGCGTGCCCTTGCGCGGATCATGGATTGTAAGCTGATCCCGTTTGGGATCAGTAATCGTCGCCCGCCGCAGCGCCCAGATCGTCGAACAACTCGGCAATCTCGAAATCGGCGGCGGCTTCGGCTTCGGCGGCCAGTTCCTGGATCGACTTGCCCGAAGCTTGCAGGGCCGCTTCTTCAACCGAACGTGCGACGTTCATGTTGATTTTCACGGTCACTTCGGGGTGCAGAACCACGGACACCGAATGGATGCCCAAGTCCTTGATCGGACGGTCGAGAACGACCTGACCACGATTGACAGTGAAACCGCCTGCCGTTGCAGCCTCGGCCGCGTCACGGGTGGTGACGGAGCCGTACAAAGCGCCTGCATCAGATGCCGAACGGATGACCACGAAGGTCTGACCGTCAAGGGTGGCACCAATGGCCTCGGCCTCTTTGCGGGTCTCAAGGTTTGTGACCTCAAGCTGCACTTTCTTGGCCTCGAACGATTTGATGTTGCCATCATTCGCGCGCAAAGCCTTGCCCTGCGGCAGCAGGTAGTTGCGGGCATAGCCGTCCTTGACGTTGACGACTTCGCCCATCTGGCCCAGCTTGGCCACGCGCTGAAGGAGAATAACTTGCATGGGTCGCTCTCCTTATTTCACGGCGTAGGGCAGCAGGGCGAGGAAGCGAGCGCGCTTGATGGCCGTGGCCAGTTCGCGTTGCTTTTTCGCCGAGACAGCGGTGATGCGCGACGGCACGATCTTGCCACGCTCAGAGATATAGCGTTGCAGCAGACGTGTGTCTTTATAGTCGATCGCCGGTGCGTTGTCGCCCGAGAAGGGGCAGACCTTGCGGCGGCGGAAAAATGGTTTGTTCGCCATGGTTTATCCTTTCTGATGCCTGATCAACGCCGACGGTCGCCGCCGAAGGACGGACGCTCGCCACGATCACCACCCCGGTCGGGACGATCACCGAAAGCGGGGCGTTCACGACGTTCGCCGCCAAAGCCACCCTCTGGACGGTCGCCGCGTTCGCGGTCGTCACGCTTTTGCATCTGGACCGACGGCCCTTCAATGTGGGCATCGACCTTGATGGTCAAGATGCGCATCACATCATCATGCAAACGCATCAGGCGTTCCATTTCCTGAATGGCCGCCGAAGGGGCGTCCGTTTTCAGAAAGGCGTAGTGGCCTTTGCGGTTCTTGTTGATCTTGTAGGCCATCGTCTTGACGCCCCA
>JANNNF010000409.1:0-4457 GCA_031398405.1 Rhodobacterales bacterium
CAGGATGAATTTCTCCAGTCGCGCGGCGGTCGCGGCGTCAAACGGATCGCCAGCTTCCTCAAACGCAGCAAAGGCGTCGGCGTCCATCACTTCTGACCACATATAGCTGTAGTAGCCGCTGGAATAGCCGTCGCCCGAAAATACATGAGCGAAATGGGGCGTTGCGTGGCGCATTCGGATGGCGCGCGGCATTCCAAGCGTTTCCAGAACTTCGGCCTGCTTTTGCATCGGGTCGGCGGGGGCGTCGCCTGCGTGAAACTCCAGATCCACCATGGCAGAGCTGATGAATTCCACCGTGGCAAAGGCCTGATCATAGGTTCCCGCCTCCAGCAGGCGTTTCAGCATGTCGGCGGGCATAGGCTGACCGGTCTGCCAGTGGCGCGCGTGTTGTTCCAGCACGGCCGGTACTTCCAGCCAGTGTTCATAAAGCTGGCTTGGCAGTTCGACAAAATCGCGCGCCACCGAGGTGCCCGAGATAAAGCCATAGGTCACGTTCGACAGCATCTGGTGCAGCGCATGGCCAAATTCGTGGAACAGCGTGCGCGCATCGTCATAAGACAGCAGCGATGGCGTGCCCTTGGCAAAATTGCACACATTGACCACGATAGGCCGCACGTGGCCGCCCAGCTTGCGCTGGCTGCGCATGGTCGAACACCACGCGCCCGACCGTTTGGACCCGCGTGCGAAGTAGTCGCCAAGGAAGACCGCCACATGCGCGCCGTTGCGTGTGACTTCCCATCCCCGCACATCCGGGTGATAGAACGGGCCAGACAGCTCGTGAAACTCCAGCCCGAACAAACGGTTGGCGCAATCGAATTGGGCACCCAGCATCGCCTGCAAACCCAGATATGGCTTCAAAGCCGCCTCATCCAGATCATGTTCCAGCTTTCGCCGGCGTTCGGAATAATAGCGCCAGTCCCACGGTTCCAGCGGGCCTGTCATGCCGTCAGCATGCAGCATGGCCTCCAGAACCGCCGCATCTGCCAGCGCCTTGGCCCGGGCAGGGTCCCACACCCGCATCAAAAGGCCGCGCACGGCAGCAGGGGTTTTCGCCATTTCCGGTTCCAGCTTGAAGTCGGCAAAGCTTGCGTAGCCGAGCAGTTTCGCCCGTTCCTCGCGCAGCGCCAAGGTCTCGGCGGCCACCGCGCGGTTGTCTGCCGCATTGCCGTTTGCACCGCGCAGCCCCCACGCCTCGTACGCCTTTTGCCGCAAGGCGCGACGGGGCGAAAACTGCAAGAACGGCACGATCAGCGACCTGCTGAGCGTGACCACCGGCCCGATGCCCTTTTCAGCCCCCGCCGCCCGCGCGGCATCGACCACGAAATCCGGCAACCCGTCTAGATCGGCCTCGGTCAGTTCCATAAACCAGTCGCGTTCCTCGGCCAAAAGGTTCTGACTGAACTGGGTGCCAAGTACCGCCAGCCGCGATTTCACCGCTGTCAGACGCGCGGCCTGATCGCCCGTCAGCAAGGCACCTGACCGCACAAACATCTGCCGATACAAGGTGAGCACGCGTAACTGTTCGGCGTCCAAGCCCAGGCTATCGCGCCCGTCCCAAAGCGCCTCAATCCGCGCGAACAGGGCGGCGTTGTTGGTGACCTCTGAAGCAAACGCGCTCATCTTCGGGGCCAGATCGCGCTGTAAATCTTCACGCGCCTCGGTGCTGTCAGCCCCGGCGAGGTTGTAAAACACGCCCCCTACCCGGTCCAGCAAGCCTTCGGCCAGTTCCAGTGCCGCGATGGTGTTGGCGAATGTGGGCGCATCCGGCGCATCCGCAATCGCCGCGATATTGGCGCGCGCCTCGGCCAAGGCGGCATCAAACGCCGGGGCAAAATCGGCGTCGGTGATCTGCGCAAAAGGCGGCAGGGCAAACGTTCCCTCCCACGGGGTCAGCAAGGGATTCATGGCAGCTCTCCTTTGGCGGGCAGGCATATCTGAGTGGTGGGCTTATTTTAAGGGCAGGCTAGGCAGCGCCCAGGCAAAGGTCCAGAACCTATCGCGCAGTTTTCCCGCGCAACCGCACCTCTATGCGCCGCAGGATTAGCGACAAGGTGATGGTCATCGTCAGATACAGCAGGGCCACCACATTATACGTCTCGAAATAGCGGAAATTGCCCGCCGCCGTGACTTTGCCCAGTTGCGTGATATCCGACACCCCCAACACCGACACCAAGGATGAATCCTTCACCATCGCCACAAAATCATTGCCCAAGGGCGGCAGGATCATCCGAAATGCCTGCGGGAACACAATGTGGCGAAACCGTTGCCAGCCGTTCAGGCCAAGCGCCTCGGCGGCCTCTGTCTGGCCTTTGTCCACAGCTTGCAGACCTGCCCTGAAAATCTCGGCCAAAAAGGCGGAATAGGCGAGCGTCAGCGCGATCACTGCGCGCCACAGCAAGGGGAAGTCGCGGGTGCGCAGCAAGCCAAGGCCCAAGGGTTCTGCCGCCCAGTTCCACCCATAGATCACGCCGGGCGACAAAACGAACGCCACATACAGCAGCAAGACGATGATCGGCACGCCGCGCATCACCTCAATATACAGGCGCGCGAATTGCCGCAGGACGATGAATCGTGACAGGCCCGCAAGCGCCAAAGCCAGCCCCAAAAGGCAGGCCAAAGTGTAAGCCACACAGGCCACCAGCACTGTGATCCAGATGCCTTTGGCCAACGTCGCCATGACCTGCGCATACATCGGGCTTGCCCAGACGGCATAAAACAACCACGCCGCAGTGACCCCAAGGATCAGCAGCCACCACGGAAAATCCTTGTCGGGATCAGTGTTCGGGGTCATCGGGCGGCTGCTCCGGCGGTCAGGCCGGGGCGTATCGCTTACTGGCCCAGCTTGTAATCAAGGAACCACTTCTTGTTCAGAGCATCCAAAGTGCCGTCCTTCTGCATCACCGCAATCGCCGCATTCATCGGGGCGACCAGTTCCGACCCTTTGGGAAAGATGAACCCGAAATCCTCGGTCCCAAGCTTTTCGCCAACGATTTTCAGACCCCCGGCGCTGGCATCGACATAGCCTTGGCCAGCCGTGCCATCAGTCAGCACCAGATCCACGTCGCCCGCTTTCAGCGCCTCGACCGTCGCGCCAAATGTCTCAAACAGCTTGATGCGCGGGTTGGCCTCATTGCCGTCCAGCACGTCGTAGACCCCCACATAGAACGGCGTGGTGCCGGGCTGGGCGGCCATGAACAGTTCAGCATTGGCCGCGAAAGATGCCTTGTCGGCAAAGCGCGCCTCATCGCCCCGCACCATCATTACCATCTGGCTGGTCATGTAACTTTCAGAAAAATCGACCTTTTCGCGGCGATCATCTTTGATGGTGATACCGGTCATGCCCATATCGAACTGGCCTTCCGACACTGCCGGGATCATCGCATCCCAGCTGATGTTTTCGTACGTCACCGTGATGTTCAGCCGCTTGGCGATATCTGCCATAGCGTCATATTCCCAACCGATAGCAGCACCCGAGGCATCCAGAAACTGCAACGGCGGATAGGCGTTTTCGGTAACGACCACGATTTCTTTGCCCGCCAGATCAGGCAGGTCTTGGGCAAAGGCAGGCGAAAGCGTCAGGGCCATCAGGCCAAGGGCGAGGGTCAGCTTCATGGTTCAGGCTCCCGTTGAAATACGATGTCAAACCATGCCGCGCAGCCCCATCGGATGCAATCCCGTAGGATGGGCAATTTGCCCATCTTTTATTGGCCATCATCCCCTGCCCCCACAGACCGCACAATCGGCGCGCGGCTTGACCCCGATCACCCGGGCATCGGCATAAAGCGCATCATAGATCATCAGTCGCCCGCGCAAGATATCCCCGGCATCCACGATCAACTTCACCGCTTCCATCGCCATCATCGCCCCGACAATCCCCGGCAACGGGGACGCCACCCCTGCCTCGGCACAGCTTGGCACCATCCCCGGCGCAGGCCGCACCGGGAACACACATTCATAGCACGGCCCGCCTTTTGCCGGGTGCCAGACCGCAAGCTGCCCTTCCCACTGCGTGATTGCCCCTGCGATCAATGGCTTTCCCAAGCCCGCGCAGACCCGGTTGGTCAGATAGCGGGTGTCGAAATTATCCGACCCGTCCAGCACCAGATCATAGTCGGCAATCAGGTCGACTGCGATCTCCTCGGTAAGCCGGCGTGTATAGGGCCGCACCTCTATGAACGGGTTCAGCGCCGTCATGGCAATCTCTGCCGAGGCTACCTTGCCCATACCAATCCGTTGGTCCGCATGAATGATCTGGCGTTGCAGGTTGCGTGCATCGACCACATCGTGGTCGATGACCCCCAATCACCCCAACCCCACTGGCCGCCAGATACAGCAGAGCAGGCGACCCAAGCCCCCCCGCCACGATCACCAGCACCTTCGCCGTTTTCATCCGCTTCTGACCCTGCCCGCCTATTTCTCGCAGCATGATGTGTCGGGAATAGCGGTCACGTTCAGCC
>JANNNF010000411.1:0-1609 GCA_031398405.1 Rhodobacterales bacterium
AGCCTCGCCCCGGTGTCATCAGGTCCTGCTCCCTGGCCTGATGACACCGCCTTTGTCCCAATGCCTACAGGAATACATCATGCGCGCTGCCAACCTATACACACCCGGCGATATCCGGCTGGAACAGGTTCCGACCCCGACCGCCACCCCGGGCCATGTGTTGCTGCGCGTGGCGGCTGTGGGGGTTTGCGGGTCTGATTTGCCGCGTATGCTGATCAAGGGCGCGCATAAGATGCCGATCATCTGCGGGCACGAGTTCTCGGGTCATATCGTCGAATTGGGGGCGGGTGTTGACGGCTTTGCCGTGGGCGATTTGTGTACCGTGCCGCCGATGCTGCCTTGCCACAAATGCGACCAATGCGAACGTGGGCAGTTTTCCCGCTGCAGGGACTATGACTATTTCGGATCGCGCCGGGACGGGGCCTATGCCGAATATGTGGCGGTGCCCGTTGGCAACCTGTTGAAAGCGCCGGATGGCTGCGACCCTGCGGCGGCGGCGATGGTGGACCCCGCGTCCATCGCGCTGCATGCGATCTGGAAGGCTGGCGGCATCGGCATGGGCCAGCGCGGCGGCGTGATCGGCTGTGGCCCGATCGGTCTGTTTGCCATTCAGTGGATGCGCCTGATGGGGGCCAGCGAAGTTGTGGCAATTGATGTGTCACCTGAAAAGCTGGCGCAGGCGCGGGAAGCCGGGGCCAGCCACTGCTATCTTGCGGGGGATGACCTCCCTAGCCATTTGCTGTGCGACACGATCATCGAGGCCGCAGGCCACCCCAGCTCGATCAACACGGCCATCCGGCTGGCAGCCCCCGGTGGGCATGTGGCCTTCATCGGGATTCCGGTGGGCGACGTGGCACTGGACAACAAGACCTTTCAACACGTGCTACGGCAGGAAGTGTCACTGCATGGGTCGTGGAATTCGTTTGGCGCACCCTATCCGGGGCCGCAATGGACGGTGACACTTGATAAGCTGGCGTCGGGCGCGCTGAAGTGGCAGTTCATGATCAGTCATGATCTGAGGCTGGAGGAATTGCCGGGCATGTTTGGGCGGCTGCAGTCGGAACGCGGGATGTTCTTTTCCAAAATCATGTTCCGCCCGTAACATCGGGCAGGGCGTTGGAGGACGCGGGTTTTGGACCTGGGGAGGGAATGGCGCGTATGGCCTATGTACTAAGCTTTGATTTTGGCACCGGCGGGGTGCGGGCGGGGGTCTATTCGACCGACCGGCGTGCCATTCTGTCGATGGCAGATGTGCCCTACGCCACCACCTATCCGCATATCGGCTGGGCCGAACAAAACCCCGCCGACTGGCTGGCCGCAATGCACACCGCAGGCCGTGATGCGGTGGCCCGTGCCGGGATCACCGCGATTGACGCGATCTGCGTGGCCACCACCGCGTCAACCGTTGCCGTGGCGCTGCGCGACGGCACTCCCATTCGCCCCGCGATCCTGTGGATGGATTGCCGGGCCGAGACTGAAGCCCGCAAGACCGAAACTGTCACCCACCCTGTCATGGCCTATGCGGGTGGTGGCGATGCGGTGGAATGGCTGGTGCCCAAGGCGATGTGGCTGGCCCGCCATCAACCCGCCATCTGGGCGCAGGCCGAGG
>JANNNF010000420.1:0-2897 GCA_031398405.1 Rhodobacterales bacterium
TGCCGGAGATTTGACGCTAAACCGCACTTTTGACAGCTTAATTAAAACGGTCGAAACACCTGATAAAGAGTTTACGGAACAAGAGTTTAAAACCAGGCTGACCAACAAGTACGCGGAAGGGTACCCCGGCCGGCGCTACTACGGCGGTTGCGAGAACGTGGACGTGGTCGAGCAGCTGGCTATCGAGCGCGTCAAGCAGCTGTTCGGCGCGAGCTACGCCAACGTGCAGCCCAATTCCGGGTCGCAGGCAAACCAGGGCGTGTTTCAGGCCCTGCTGAAACCCGGCGATACCATTCTGGGCATGAGCCTCGACGCTGGCGGCCACCTGACGCATGGTGCTGCCCCAAACCAGTCGGGTAAGTGGTTCAACGCGGTGCAATACGGCGTGCGCCAGCAGGATTGCTTGCTGGACTATGATCAGGTGCAGGCCCTTGCGACCGAGCATCAGCCGAAAATGATCATTGCCGGCGGATCGGCCATTCCCCGGGTTATCGACTTCGCCCGCATGCGGGAGATTGCTGATTCTGTCGGTGCCTACCTGCTGGTCGATATGGCACACTTTGCAGGCCTCGTGGCGGCGGGTCTGTACCCCAGCCCCTTCCCGCACGCCCATGTCGCCACCACCACCACCCACAAAACCCTGCGCGGCCCGCGCGGCGGCATGATTGTGACCAATGACGAGGCGATTGCGAAAAAGGTCAACTCGGCGATTTTCCCGGGTATTCAAGGCGGCCCGCTGATGCACGTCATCGCCGCCAAAGCCGTGGCCTTCAGCGAGGCGCTGCGGCCCGAGTTCAAGACCTATCAGGCCCAGGTCATCAAGAACGCCCAAGCCCTGGCGGATGAGTTGATGAAAGGTGGCCTCGATATCGTCACCGGCGGCACTGACACGCACCTGATGCTGGTCGATCTGCGCCCCGCAGGCGTCAAAGGCAACGCAACCGAAAAGGCCCTTGGCCGCGCCCATATCACCTGCAACAAGAACGGCATCCCGTTCGACCCCGAAAAGCCCACCATCACCTCCGGCGTCCGCCTTGGCACCCCCGCCGGCACCACCCGAGGCTTTGCCGAGGCCGAATTCCGCATGATTGGCCAATGGATCGTCGAAGTGGTCAACGGTCTGGCCGCCAACGGTGAAGAAGGCAACGCCGAGGTCGAGGCTTCGGTCCGCGCCCGGGTTGAGACCCTGTGCGAGGCGTTTCCGATCTATCCGGGGCTGTGACCTGTCGCTGAGCAGCATTCGCGCAATGAAGGAAGGCACCAGGCAACTGGTGGCTTTCTTGTTCCTTCTGGGGGCAGCAACACTCGGTAGTCTGACCTACGTCATCCACTACTGGTATTTCTTGGCCAAGCCAGAAGCTTCCTCCCGGATCTTGTAAGCGGGCTCATTGCCCTCGCCCTGCTCCGCCCCCTTCTGGTTGGCGATTTTCATCACAACCACCGCGCCAACCTGACGACTTGGGTAAATCTTGCGCTGCTTTTCTATGTTACCGCCATTTTCGTGAATATCGGGTTGGGCGGGGATACGTCTTGGCTCAAAACTCTGTCGTCCATCGTGGCAATCATGGTCATCGGCATGGCGAACCTGAACTGCCATCGCCATGGTCAGTTGGTCGTGCCCATCCTTTTGCTGTTCGGGGCGATCAACAACGGTCGTTACCCAACCCTACACGTAACCCCGCCACATCAGCACGCCGATCAGAAGGACCGCCACCACCAACAGACTGAACGCGATGGAACTGGCCATGCCGAGGAGCATCCCTGTCCGTCGCCCGCCTGCATTGATCGCGCCCAGATGTTTGACGCAAGTGTCATAGGCCCTGGCCACGTCTTCGATATTGATCTGGGTCAGCAGTTTGGGGTTTTGGGCTTGGGTTGCGAGGGTGGACAGCACGGTTGCCTGTGCCCGCACTGCGCGCGGCAACAGGCGGCCCCCTTTGCGCAGCTTTTCCTCTAGTCCTTTGCCCCGCACGCCAAGGCGTTCTTCCATCAGTCCAGCCACCCGGTCGGCCATCTGCTGGATTGTTATCGCGCTCATCACCGCCCCCGGACTCTGATTTTGCGCCAACTTACGGGCTGCGGCACAAGGGTTCAACACCTCTGGCGCGGTGCCACGACCCGGGTTAGAAAACGGGTATGCTTGCCACGGTTCATCATCCCGCGACGACGATTGCATCGGCCCCGCCGCTGTTGATCGTGCATGGGCTGTTTGGGTCCGGGCGCAATTGGGGCGTGATCGCCCGCAGACTGGCCGATGTGCGCGACGTGACGGTGGTTGATATGCGCAACCACGGGAACAGCCCCCGGTTTGCGACCCAGACCTATGCCGACATGGCCGCCGATCTGGCCGAGGTGGCGCAGGCCATGGGCGGCCCAGTCGATGTGCTGGGCCATTCAATGGGCGGCAAGGCATCGATGATTTTGGCGCTAACGCAACCGGGTCTGGTGCACAGCCTTGTCGTCGCCGACATCGCCCCCGTGGCCTACAACCACGACCAGACCCAGCATATCCACGCCATGCGCAACCTTGACCTGTCAGGCACGCCCACACGGGCCGAAATTGACCGCCGTTTTGCCCAGGCCGTGCCGGATGCGGGCCTGCGCGCGTTCTTTCTGCAATCACTGGACCTGCGGGCGACCCCGCCCGAATGGCGGCTGAACTTTGAGGTGCTGGAGGCCGAGATGACGACCATTGTCGGCTGGCCACAGGTGACCGGGCACTATGATGGGCGGACCCTGTTCCTGACTGGCAGCGACAGCAGCTACGTAAAGCCCGAATACCGTGACGAGATTTTGGCGCTGTTCCCCCATGCGCGCTTTGCCAAAATCCCCGGTGCCGGGCATTGGCTGCATGCCGAAAAGCCGCGCGAGTTTGAAGAAACGGTAAGAGTGTTTCT
>JANNNF010000428.1:0-2657 GCA_031398405.1 Rhodobacterales bacterium
GAACGATTAATCGTTCCCCGCCCCCGGCGTCACGCGGTCAATAGGCCTTTGCGCGGACTTTTTCGAGACGCTCCAGAATGGCGTCCAGACGGTCTGGCTTCACCATGAACTCTTGAAAGCCTTCCATGCCGGCCTTGGCCATTTCGGCGGGCGCATCACGGTCAAAGAACTGCGCCAACGCGTAGGCGGTGGACACGGTCTGGAAGCCGGCCACCAGGAACGGGTCGTCCTGCGGGACGGTGGCGTTCTTGTTGGTGGGCAACTGCCCCAAGCTGGCGTTCAGTTTCGACTGCACTTCGGCATCTGCCACATAGGCAAGGAATGTCTTGGCATCCGCCACGTTCTTGGCCCCTGCCGTGATGTGGATGGTGTCGGTCGGGGCTTCTTCAGCACGCGGAATACCGGGTGTGATTTCCGGGAAGGCCATGAACCCGAGGGTATCATTCGTCATGCCACCCTTCTTGAACACGTCCACGGCAAAGTTGCCCATCACATAGTTGGCCGCCTTGCCCTGCACCATCAACGCCGCCGCATCCTGCCAGTCGATGGCGGCATGGTTGGCGGTGATATAGGGCTGCACTTTGCCCAACTCGGCAAAGGCCGCTTTCACGCGGTCATCGGTCCACGCGATTTTACCGGCGGTCAGATCCATGTGGAACTCATAGCCGTTGGTGCGCATGTTGATGTAGTCGAAGATGCCTGCGCCAGGCCACAGCGCGGAGGTACCGGTGGTCAGGCAATCAATGCCCGCGGCCTGAAACTTGGGGCAGTTCTCGACAAATCCGGCCCAAGTGGTCGGCACTTCGACACCGGCCGCCTTGTAGGCGTCTTTGTTGAAATAGATGCCCCACTGGTAGTAAGTATAGGGCACGCCCCACTGTTTGCCATCAATGGTCATTGAGGCTTTGGATGCCGCCAGACTGTCGCTGAGGCCATTGGCCTCCCAGACATCTGTCACGTCCTGAAACTGGCCCGCAGTGACGAAGGGGGCCATGCGGTTGCCAGCATACCAGTTCGCGAGGTCAGGACTGTCCGTGGTTAAGAAGTTGCGGATCGCGGTCTTGTACCCTTCATGGTCGAAATTTTGCAAAACCACGTCGATCTCAGGGTTTGCGGCCTCGAAATCGGCAATCAAGGTCTCGAACGCGGCCAAGGGGCCGGCATCGAAATCCGCGAAGTAGGTCAGTGTGCGAGTCTCGGACATCGCCGTGCTTGCCATCAGCAAGCCCGCGACGAACGCGGCCGCGCCAGTCTTTGTATGGACCATGGTTTCCTCCCTTTTGGTTCCATTATGTGAAACTTAGTCTTGAATATTGAAAACTATGTCCACTATTGTTAAGGCTGTCAACAAGGACGCAAAAGGAACGGGCATGGGCGCAGAAGGGCACGCAGACGGCACGGTGGGAAAGGCGCTTGATGTGCTGGACATGGTGGCTGCGGTTGGCGGACCTGTGCGGTTCACCGATTTGCTTGCGCAAAGTACTTATCCCAAAGCCACGCTGTACCGGTTTTTGCAGACGCTGACCCATCAGGGAATGCTGTCTTACAACCCCGACCTTGGCACATACAGCCTCGGCGTGCGGCTGGTCCGGTTGGCCCATGCGGCTTGGGCGCAGGCGTCGCTGGCGCCGATTGCGCGGCCCTATATTGATGAATTGGCTGCAGAAACCGGCGAGACCATCCATCTGGCGCAACTCGATCTTGGCCAGGTGCTGTACGTGGACAAACGCCATGCCACCCGGCCCGTGACGATGTTCGCCCAGGCTGGCAAAGTAGGCCCGGCCTATTGCACCGGCGTCGGCAAGGCGATGCTCGCGTTCCTGCCCGAGGAAGACCTGTTGCGCGCTTTGGACCGCCAGTCCTTTCACCGCCACACCGAACACACATTGGGTTCGGCGCAGGCGCTGAGGGCCGAGCTTGTGGTGATTCGCGCCCAAGGCTACGCCTTTGACCGCGAAGAACATGAACGCGGCATCATCTGCTGTGCGGTGCCGATTCTGTCGCGCGCAGGCCGGGTGGTGGGGGCACTGTCGGTGACATCGACCACCGCTCTGACCACGCTGGCGGCTTTGGAGGCCGGGGCCGGACGGATCAAGGACATTGCCGCACAAATCGCAGCGGCGGCGGAAAGCTGGCACTTCCCCGAGCAGGGATAAAGCGGCCAAAACGACTTAATGGGGGAGGAAATCCTATGTCAGGCGTCACACTGAACAATGTGGTCAAGCGCTACGGCGATGTGCAGGTGATCCACGGGGTCAGCCTCGACATCACCGATGGCGAGTTTTGCGTGTTTGTCGGCCCATCGGGTTGCGGCAAATCTACCTTGCTGCGGATGGTGGCGGGGCTGGAGGAGACCAGCCAAGGGGCCATCCACATTGGCGCGCGCGATGTGACACGCGCCGACCCCAGCGAGCGGGGGGTGGCGATGGTGTTTCAGACCTATGCCCTGTACCCGCACATGACCGTGGCCGAAAACATGGGCTTCGGGCTGAAGATGACCGGGATCAGGCAGCGGAAGTCGCATCCAAGGTCAAGGAGGCCAGCCGTATCCTGAAGCTGGACGATTATCTGGCGCGCAAACCCAAAGCTTTGTCGGGTGGCCAGCGTCAGCGCGTGGCCATCGGCCGCGCCATTGTTCGCGGGCCAGAGGTGTTTCT
>JANNNF010000443.1:0-5599 GCA_031398405.1 Rhodobacterales bacterium
CAAAGGACGCATCCCATGTTCGGCATCCCCGGCAAAGCCGCCGTCACCCTGACCCCGATCGCCGCCAAACAGATTGCGCGGCTGATGGCCAAGCAAGACACCCAAGGTCTGCGCATCGGCATCAAGAAGGGTGGCTGCGCGGGCATGGAATACACCATGGAGTATGTCTCGGCCGTCAGCCCGATGGACGAGGTTGTGGAACAAGATGGCGCGCGGGTGATGATCGCCCCGATGGCACAACTGTTCTTGATCGGCACCGAGATCGATTATGAGGTCGATCTGCTGCAAGCCGGGTTCAAATTCCGCAACCCCAACGTGGCCGAGGCCTGTGGCTGCGGCGAAAGCATCAAGTTCAAGGATGCCCCTGCAGACTGATATCCCTGTCTGACACTGGTTCCGTCGACGTATCCGCTCAGTCTGTCTGATCGGGAGTATTTGGCAAAGAGCAACCGCAGGGTCTTTTCCTTGTCGCACGGGGGCGTTACGCCTGTGCCAAACAGGGAGATCACATCATGCGTAAACTTGCCGCCGGGAACTGGAAGATGAACGGCACTGTGGCCGCGCTGTCGGAGGTCACCGCTTTGCTGGATGCCCACCCCGCCCCCGCCTGTGACATGCTGCTGTGCCCGCCTGCCACGCTGGTCGCTCAAATGGCGGCGGCTGCACAGGGATCAGGTTTGCTGGTCGGCGGGCAGGATTGCCACGCCAACACGGCGGGGGCGCATACTGGCGATATTTCTGCCGCGATGCTGGCGGATGCCGGGGCAGCCTATGTGATCCTTGGCCATTCCGAACGCCGCACCGACCATGCCGAAACCGACGCGATGGTGCTTGCCAAGGCGGGCGCTGCCATCACGGCCGGGCTGGTGGCGGTGGTCTGTGTGGGTGAGACCGAAGCGCAGCGAGACGCGGGCACCACGCTGGCGGTGATCGGCGCGCAACTGGCGGGGTCAGTGCCCAAGGGTGCTGTGGCCGAAACGCTGGTGGTGGCGTACGAGCCCGTCTGGGCCATCGGCACCGGGCGCACCCCGACGATCGCCGAGATCGCCGAGGTCCACGCCTATATCCGCACGCAGTTGCAGGGATTGATCGGCGAACAGGCGGCGGGGGTGCGGTTGCTGTACGGCGGGTCGGTCAAGCCGTCGAACGCGGCCGAGATTTTTGCTGTGCCGCATGTGGACGGGGCGCTGGTCGGTGGGGCCAGCCTGAAGGCCGCCGATTTCGGGGCCATCGTGGCCGCGCTGTCTGCCGCATGACCGCTGTCCCCCTACCCCGGGCCTTGCTGGCGGCCAACCTGATCTGCCTTGCGTCGATGATCGTGTGGGCCGCAGGTCTGCCTGCCGCAGATCTGATCATCCCGCATATGCCGCCCATTGCGCTGACCGCTGCGCGCGCCACATTGGCGTCGCTGCTGTTGTTGCCGTTATGGTGGGCGCTGGAGGGGTTCGGGCCGATGCGGCGGGCCAACTGGGGGATGGGGCTGTGGGTCGGCGGTGTCTGCATTGGGATGGCGTCGGTGTTTCTGGTCATCGCACAGGCCGCAACCGATGCGGTGACAGTGGCCGTGGCCTCGGCCACCATGCCGGTGCTGGGGATCGCGTTAGAGTGTTTGCTGGACAAACGCCGGGTCACGCTGGCGCTGGTGATTGGCCTGATGCTGTCGTTGGCGGGTGGGATGCTGGCCTTCGCTGCCAGCATGGGGCAGATGCAGCTTGGGCTGGGGGCGGCGGCGGCTTTGGCCTCGGTCGCTTGCTACACGTGGGGGTCGCGGGCGAGTGTTAAGAACTTCCCCGACCTATCACCGATTGGCCGCAGCGCCATTACAGTGGCCGGGGCCGCGATTTGTGCGACGATAGCGGCGCTGATCCATGCAGGCCTCGGCGCGCCGTCGCCGGATTGGGCCGCCATCGGCTGGCGCGAGTTTGGCGGGCTGCTCGTGTTCGGGATGGGGTCGCTGGCGATCAGCCAGTGTCTGTGGATCATCGCCGTGGGCCAGTTGGGCATTGGGGCTGCCAGCCTGCACATGAACGCGGTGCCCTTTTATGTGATGGTGATGGTCTTTGCCCTTGGCGGCGTGTGGAACTGGTGGCAGGCGGCGGGGGCGGCGGTTGTCGTGCTGGGCGTCGCGGTCGCGCAAGGCATGGGGCGGCGCTGATGCAGTCCCTGTCGCAATCGCCCACCCAGCCTGAGTTTGTGCAAGACCCCTACCCGTTTTATGAACGCGCCCGTGCCGTTGGCCCGTTCTTTCACTGGACGGACTATGGCATCACCTGCACCGGCAATGCCGCAGCCTGCAACGCCATCTTCCGCGACCGCCGCTTTGGCCGTGAGGCCCCGCCCGACCATGCGCCCGACATTCCGCCCGCGCTTGCGCCGTTCTATGCGATCGAGGCACATTCGATGCTGGAACTGGAGCCGCCCCGCCACACTCGTCTCCGCGGTCTGGTGCTGCGTGCTTTCACCTCGCGCCGGATTGCGGCACTCGCCCCCGAGATTGCCACCCTCAGCCACGATCTGATCGACCGTCTGCCGCCTGGTGAGTTTGACCTGCTGCCGCAGTTCGCGACGCACCTGCCGGTGATCATCATTGCGCGGTTGCTGGGGGTGCCAGAGTCGATGGCCCCTGATCTGCTGGCTTGGTCAAACGCCATGGTCGGCATGTATCAGGCTGGGCGCAGCGCGGATACCGAGGCCCGTGCCTGCACCGCCGCCACTGATTTCGCAGCCTTCCTGCGCGGCTATATCGACGCCCGCCGCCACCAGCCCGCCGATGATCTGATCACCCATCTGATCGCCGCCGAACAGGATGGTCAGCGTCTGACCACGGACGAGCTGATCAGTACCTGCATCCTGCTGCTGAACGCCGGGCATGAGGCGACGGTGCATACCATCGGCAATGGCGTGAAAACCCTGCTGCAAACCGCCACACCGCAGGCCGCGTTTGCCCAAGGCGCCATCCACGCCACTGTCGAGGAAATCCTGCGCTTCGACCCCGCGTTGCACATGTTTACCCGCTGGTGTTACGAACCCGTTGACATTATGGGTTATACCTTCCAACGCGGTGACAGGGTGGCGCTGCTGCTCGCCGCCGCAAACCGCGATCCGGAACAATGGGCCAATCCTGCCACATTCATCCCCGCCCGTTCGATCAAACCCCACACTAGTTTTGGCGCAGGCCTGCACTTTTGCGTCGGTGCTCCGCTGGCCCGGCTGGAACTGCAAATCGCCCTGCCGATCCTGTTCCAGCGCCTGCCGAACCTGACGCTGACCCAACGCCCGGCCTATGCAGACCTCTACCACTTCCACGGCCTGGAAAGCCTGATGGTCCGCTCCTGACCTCATTTTCTGTCTGAAAATATCCCGGGGGTGCGGGGGCTGGCCCCCGCTCGCCTACAACGGCAACACCGTCGTGGATTTGATCTCCTCCATACTCAGCAGTGCTGTCACGTTGTAAATCCGCACTTCAGATATCAGCGCCTGGTAGAACGTGTCATAAGCCCGCGCGTTTTTGACCCGCACCTTCAGGATATAGTCGATGTCGCCTGCCAGCCGGTGCGCCTCCAGCACTTCGGGGCGGGCGCGCAAAGCCCCAAGGAATTTGCGTTGCCAGTCGGCCTCGTGTTCAGAGGTGCGGATCAACACAAAGAAACACGCCTCCAGCCCAAGCGCCTCGGGGTCCAGAATGGCGGTCTGGCGCAGGATCACGCCGTGCTCGCGCATCCGCCGGATCCGGTTCCAGACCGGGGTCTTGGAACTGCCGACTTTACGGGCAATCTCGTCCAGCGACTGCTCGGCATCGGTTTGCAGCTCAGACAGGATTTTCCGGTCCAGTTCATCCAGTTGGGCCGCCATTCGTTCCCACCCCACATTTACGGAACCTTGTTCCAAGCCTGCCCAGTATCAGAACAAACGTCCTTATCTGCAAGCAGCACTGGCCGGGATAGAGGAAAATATCCTATATTAAGGTCCATAACAGCGGGATTTGTCATGATCACACTGGCCATGCCCCCGACCCCGCGCTAGACACCACGCGCAATCAAAGGACTGACCCGGATGAGCCGCCGTTTTACCCCCAAGGTCGTCACCGCGAACCGCCTGCGCGAAGGGGACGTGGTGTATCTGACCGCCGATGATCAGTGGACCCCATTCCACCATCAGGCCGAACTGATCGAGGATGAGGCGCATGCCCAGATGCGTCTGCTGCATGGGTCCGCGCAAAAGCTGTATGTGGTGGGGGCGTATCTGGCGGATGCCAAGCCGGGGCCAAACGGGCCGGAGCCTACGCATTTCCGCGAAGAATTCCGCACCCGTGGCCCGTCCAACTACGCCCATGGTAAGCAGGTTGATCTTGCGGCCGAGGCACCTCCCCGGGTTTGACCCGGGGCCTCGCCCCCCCCCCCCAAGACCTTAAAGCCAGCCACCAAGCCCGCGCAGAAAGAAGCCCCCGATGTACAGCTACTCCGACTTTGACGAAGGTTTCGTGCGCGCCCGTGTGGCGCAGTTCACCCAGCAGGTTGAGCGCCGTCTTGACGGGTCGCTGACCGAGGAAGAATTCCGCCCGCTGCGCCTGATGAACGGCCTTTATCTGCAATTGCACGCCTACATGCTGCGGGTCGCCATTCCCTATGGCACCCTGTCGCCGCGCCAGATGCGCCAGTTGGCGATGATTGCCGAGACCTATGACAAAGGCTATGGCCACTTCACCACCCGGCAGAACATCCAATACAACTGGCCCGTGCTGCCCGAAGTGCCCGCCATTCTGGGCGCACTGGCCGATGTGGAAATGCACGCCCTGCAAACCAGCGGCAACTGTGTGCGCAACGTGACCGCAGACCATTTCGCCGGTGCTGCGGCGGATGAGATTGAAGACCCCCGCCCTTACGCCGAATTGCTGCGCCAATGGTCTACCGACCACCCCGAGTTTCAGTTCCTGCCCCGCAAGTTCAAGATTGCCATCACCGGCAGCCCCAATGACCGCGCCGTGACCCGCGCGCATGACATCGGGTTGCGGATGCACCGCAATCCGGCGGGCGAGCCGGGGTTTGAGGTGATGGTGGGCGGCGGTCTCGGCCGTACCCCGATGATCGGCGTCACGGTCCGCGATTTCCTGCCCGTGGCCAACCTGCTGCCCTATGTCGAGGCGGTGCTGTCAGTCTATAACACGTTGGGACGGCGCGATAACAAGTATAAGGCGCGCATCAAGATCACCGTACATGAAACCGGCGCTGCCGAGATCACACGCATGATCGAGGATCGCTTTGCCGAACTGCGCCCGCTGTTTGGCGGTCATGATCAGGTGTTGCTGGATGATATCCGCGCGGCCTTTGCGCCCCCGGCCTTTCGCAATGCGCCCATCTCGGCCTATGACGCCTTTTACGCCGCCGACCCAGTGTTTCGGGCCTGGGCCGACACCAACCTGACCGCGCACCGGCAGGCGGATTATGCCATCGTCACCATTAGCCTCAAGGCGCATGGCGAAACCCCCGGCGATGCGTCCGCCGACCAGATGCGCCTGATGGCCGACCTTGCCGAAACCTACGGCCATTCTGATCTGCGCATCAGCCATGAGCAGAACGTGATCCTGCCGCATGTCCACAAA
>JANNNF010000448.1:0-2460 GCA_031398405.1 Rhodobacterales bacterium
GTGACAGTGGAAACCCACGACGCGTTCGAGGGCAAGATCACTTCGGAAACCGACCGGCCTTCAGAAATCCTTAACTTTCCGTTTCTGAACCCACAGACTGGCCCAATCTTTGTGCGCGGGGCGGAAAAGGGAGATTGTCTGGCGGTAAAGATTATCTCAATAAAGCCGCGCGGGCCGCAACCGGTGGGCACCACCTGCCTTCTGCCGGAATTCGGCGGGCTTGTGGCCACCGGACAGACCGCCATGCTGAACGCGCCTTTACCGGAAAAGGTGAAAAAAGTGCGGCTGGATGAGGAAGGGGTGTATTGGTCTGACAAGATCACCCTGCCGTATGAGCCGTTCATCGGCACCATCGGCACCAGCCCGGAGATCGAGGCGATTTCGTCGTTGGTGCCAGACTACTATGGCGGCAACATGGACCTGCCCGATGTGGGGCCGGGGGCGATCATCTATCTTCCGGTGAATATCGCGGGCGCCCTGCTGTATCTTGGTGATTGCCATGCCATTCAGGGCGATGGCGAATTGTGCGGAGTGGCGATGGAAATGCCCGCTACTGTGCAATTGCAAGTCGATCTTATCAAGGGCCACACCATCGGCTGGCCACGGCTCGAAACCGAAACTACCATCATGACCATCGGCAGCGCCCGTCCGCTGGAAGATGCCGCCCGCATCGCCTACCGCGAATTGGTACGCTGGATCGATCAGGAAACCTCGATGGGGCAAGACGAGGCTTACATGCTGCTGACCATGGTTGGCAAGGCCCGGCTGGGCAACATGGTGGATCCGAAATACACCATCGGGACAGGCATCGCGAAAAAGTACATCGGGCTGTGACCGCCGCACGGACCGCTTTGGCGGGGCACTCCCGTCAGGGCCGTCTGGTGCTTGCGTGGATGGCTTGCCCGGTGCAGGCTAAAGTCTGAACTTGCAACATTTATGAGTCGTTTCAGGAGCTTCACCATGCCAGATGGCAGCAACACACCGTCACGCCGCAGCATCGTGGTGTCGGAATTTACCAACAGCGTTCTGGACCCTGATGCGCCGATGCTGGGGCCTGTGGAGAACGGCGGTACCATAATCGCCAACACCGCGCCGGGTTGTTGGGGGCCGATGATCACGCCATCCTTGCGCGGTGGGCACGAAGTCACACGCCCGGTATTCATCGAGGGGGCCGAGATTGGCGACGGGGTGGCGATCCGCATCCGTGACATCACGGTGACCTCGATTGCTACGGCGTCCGGGCATGACAGCTCGCCCGACGGGTTTTGCCTCGGTGACCCCTATGTGGCCGCGCGCTGCCCGGTCTGCGATACTGTTTGGCCTGAAACCCATGTCGAGGGGATCGGGCAGGACGCTGTGAAGTGCAACACCTGCGGCAATCCGGTGACGCCCTTTGCCATCGTGCACGGCTATACGGTGACCTTCGATGAGACCCGCTCGGTCGGGTTGACGCTGCCTCGGGCGGCGGCAGAAACCATTGCACATGACGCAAACCATTATGCGGCCCTGCCGGATCAAAGCCGCCAGCATTCGATCCTGACCTTCGCGCCGTCCGACATGCCCGGAACGCTGGTGCGCATGCGGCCCTTCATGGGTCAACTGGGCACCTGTCCGTCGATGGCGATGCCCGACAGCCACAATGCGGGCGATTTCGGGTCGTTTCTTGTGGGCGCGCCGCATCAATATGCGATCACGGCCGAGCAGTTGGTTCGGCACAAGACCGATGGCCACATGGACATCGACGCGGTGCGCGCCGGGGCAATCATCGTCTGCCCGGTCAAGGTGCGCGGTGCCGGCGTTTACATGGGCGACATGCATGCGGGTCAGGGAGATGGCGAGATTGCGGGCCATACGATGGATGTGGCGGGCAGCGTGACGTTACAGGTCGAGGTGGTGAAGAACTATCCGCTGGATGGTCCCGTGCTGTTCCCGCTGGAAGAAGACCTTCCGCCGATGGCCCGGCCCTTTACCGCCACCGAGCAGGCCAAGGGGCAGCGACTGGCCGACAAATGGGGGGTGGCAGAGATCGAACCGCTTGCGCCGATCAGCGTGGTCGGCACGGCGGCCAACCTGAACCTTGCCATTGAAAACGGGCTGGCCCGGGCCGCGAAACTGCTGGGCATGACCGTGGCCGAGGTGCGCAACCGCGCCACGGTGAATGGCGCGATAGAGATCGGCCGCGCGCCTGGGGTCATTCAGGTCACATTTCTCGCGCCACTTGCCCGCCTGGATGCTGTTGGGTTGGGGGGCTACGCGCGCGAACAGTACAACCTGTAAACCAGGTCGCGGGTCAAAGTGCCCGCGCGGGAGATCTGCGGTAAGCACAATGCCAGCGTTGTCGAGGCGGCCGTTGACTCAGATGTGCGCGATCCTCGAAACGTGTGGAGCACCGGCTTAGATTTTGACTGACATGTTGATTTTCACTCAGAACTGACCCGGGTAGGCGTATAGTTTTCATTG
>JANNNF010000466.1:0-7452 GCA_031398405.1 Rhodobacterales bacterium
TTGCGGTGGCGGGCGTGCGTTACGACGCCGGATTTAACGCGGGACATGTGTGGTTTCCTTACCGGTCGTAGGGCATGTATTTCTTGACGATTTTCGCGTCGGACGGGTTCAGGAGCATCGTTCCCGAAGCGTCACGAATGAATTTCGTCGTGCGTTTGATCATGCCGTGGCGTTTGCCGGCAACGCCAGCTTTCACCCGACCGGAGGCCGTGAAGCTGAAACGCTTCTTCGCCGCCGACTTGGTCTTCATCTTGGGCATTTCCATCTCCATGGTTTCAGGTGTCGCTCGGCATGCCACGTTGGCCGGCAACACGGGTATAAGAGTGGTCGCTATATGCGGGTAGCCGTTTTAGTGCAAGGGGGGTCAGTTCACGTAGCGGCTGACCACGTTCAGCATGATCGTGGGCACATCGCTGATCTTGTAGCCAGTGGGTTTGTTCTTGGCTGCCACTGCCACCATGATCACCGCGACAAGCACCATGATCGCACCAAACCGGGGCACCCGGCCATCTGTCCATGCCGACAGCAGCGAGGGAATAGTCAGAACGCCAAGGATGATGCCGATTGTCAGAAACAGATCGGGGTCCACCATGGCGTCCTCACATTTTCAAAGTCTGTGGCGTAGAATTATTCAGTCTCTGCGCTAGAAATCAACCGTTCATCACAAGGGGCAACCCGCAGGATGTTGGTGGTGCCCTTAACGTTGAACGGAACCCCTGCGGTGATCACGATCTGATCCTCCAACCCAGCAAAGCCATGATCCCGCGCCGCACGGACGGCGGCAATCACCGCACCCTTAAAGCGGTCCTGCGGTTCGGCCAGCACGCAGTAAGCCCCCCAGGTCAGCGCCATACGCCGAGCTGTCGACATCAGCGGTGTCAGCGCGATGATCGGCACGCGTGGGCGTTCACGCGCGACCAGGCTGGCCGTGGTGCCCGACTGGCTGAAGCAGCAGATCGCCTTGATGTTGGTGGCCTCTGCAATCTCACGCGCGGCAACCACGATGCCATCCGCCACTGTTTCTCGACGCACATTGCGGCTGGCTTCGATGATCGACAGATAGGTCGGATCTTTTTCGACCGACAGCGCCACATTGTGCATCATCTTCACAGCTTCGATCGGATATTTGCCCGCAGCCGATTCTGCCGACAGCATGATCGCATCTGCGCCTTCATAGATGGCGGTCGCCACGTCAGACACTTCGGCGCGGGTCGGCACCGGGGCCTCGATCATCGATTCGAGCATTTGCGTTGCCACGATCACCGGTTTGGCGGCAGCCCGCGCCCCGCGCACGAGACGTTTCTGGATGGGTGGGACCGAATGGATCGGCATTTCCACGCCCAGATCACCGCGCGCAACCATGATGCCATCCGACACTTGCAGGATTGCGTCATAGGCTTTTACAGCCGCAGGCTTTTCGATCTTGGACAAGATCGCCGCGCGGCCCTTGGCCAGATGCCGCGCTTCCAACACGTCTTCCGGGCGCTGCACGAAGGACAGAGCCAGCCAGTCAACGCCCATCTCACAGGCAAACTCCAGATCGGTGCGGTCTTTTTCCGACAGCGCCGCAAGCGGCAACACCACGTCGGGCACGTTCACGCCCTTGCGGTTGGAAATCGCCCCCCCCACGCTGACCGTGCAATCGGCGAAATCCTTCCCGCAGGCATCGACCACAAGACGTATCTTGCCATCGTTGATTAACAGCGATGTGCCGGGTTCAAGGGCCGCAAAAATCTCGGGGTGCGGCAGGTTCACGCGGTGGATGTCACCCGGAACAGGCGATAAATCCATGCGGAATTTCGCGCCCGGCACCAGTTCTTCTGACGGGTTGGCAAACACGCCGACCCGCAGTTTAGGCCCTTGCAGATCAGCTAGAATAGCAATCGGACGGCCCGTATCCGTTTCAACTTGACGGATTATCTTGTGACGGGCGCGTTGTTCGTCATGTGTGCCATGGCTCATGTTCAGGCGGAACACGTCGGCACCCGCCTCAAACAGGGCGCGAATGGTGGTATAGTCGCTGGAGGCCGGGCCCAAAGTGGCCACGATCTTCACACTGCGAAGGCGTCTCATGCTGCCTCGATCCTTGTTTGGTTCGTTAAAGTGTCACGGTGGGCCGGGCGTCTTATGGCCCATCTCGGGCCATGGGGCAACGCTGGTTTAGACCTTGACCGTGAATCCTTTACCATGATTTGCGCAACTGCCTGTTAATGTGGCACGGAAAAAAGTTTCCTTTCGTCCTGCCCGGTTTTAGAAGGTTTGACGGCAAGCTATGAAGGTCTGATGAACGCTGCTTTTCATATTCACGGTGAAGACCGGCCCGGACGTTGGCTGATCACCTGTGATCACGCATCCAACCGGGTGCCTGACGATATTTCCGGCGGTTGCCTTGGCGTTGATACAGCCGATATGGCGCGCCATATTGCTTGGGATGTGGGGGCCGAGGGACTCGCGCGCGCCTTGGGTGTGGCCCTCGACAGCCCCGTGATCTGTTCCGATTTCAGCCGTCTGGTAATCGACCCAAACCGGGGCGAGGAAGACCCGACCCTGGTTATGAAGCTGTATGACGGAACCATCATTCCCGGCAACCGCAGCGTTGGTGCGGCCGAGGTGGAACGCCGCCTTGCGACCCTGCACCGCCCCTATCACGACGCCCTTGCGCGCCTTGCGGCACGGCAGGACGATACTGTTATCCTTGCCATCCATTCCTTCACCCCCTGCCTGAAAGGCCGCCCCCCGCGCCCGTGGCATGTCGGGGTGCTGTATTCCCATCTTGATGAAGGATTTTCCCAAGCTCTGATCGCGCGCCTGATGCAGGAACCTGACCTGTGCGTCGGCGACAATGAGCCTTACAATGGCCATCTGCCCGGCGATGCGATTGACCGTCACGCACTGCAGCCTGGGCGGTTGAACCTGTTGATCGAATTGCGGAACGACCTGATCGGCACGGCGGCCGAACAGGCCAGTTGGGCCACACGCCTTGCACCGATATTGTCCCAGGTTCTGTCAGGGTTTCGTTAACTGTCGGCCCCTGCAGCCATCATTGTTTCCAGAGACTTCATCAATGAACGATCAAGATTGAAAGGCCATCCCGCTGTGCCAGCATTGCCTCACTTACTCAAAGGGGTGGAGTATGGAGTGGGTTTTGTTTCTGGGTATCCTGGCACTGATTTTAGTCGGCAGCAGTTCTGGATCAGATGAGCCTGCACCCGATGAACCCGATACCGAAGCCACCGCTACCTTCGGCGATGATGACCTTAGTTCTGCGCGGCTTGACTGCCGCTGCGGTAGCACCGGACAGCATCGTTCTGACCTATGTGCTGGCGTCGTGATGTGGGCCGGGTGACAGGGCGGCTGCAGCGCGGTATGTCTTGACCCACCCAAACCCCGAAAGGTCCGCCATGCCTCCCCAGATCGATCAAGCCACCCAGACCGAGCTAGAGGCTGCCGCCTTTCGCGCCCTGATGCACCATCTGCTGGAAAAGCGCGCGGACGTGCAGAACATCGACCTGATGAACCTTGCAGGCTTTTGCCGCAACTGCCTGAGCCGCTGGTATCAAGAGGCCGCAAATGGCCGGGGCATCGAGATGGACAAGGACACCGCGCGTGAGATTGTCTACGCTATGCCTTATGCCGAGTGGGTCGCCAAAACCCAGACCGAGGCCGATGCAACCAAGAAGGCGGCGTTCGACGTGGCCTTTGCGCAGAATGTGGGGCCGAAAGCCTGATCCTGCGGTAGGTCGTTTGTGTTTTGCGCACAATCTGGCGTTAGCCTGCCGGGCTGTTCATCGCTGGCAAAATTGTGCCGCTGCGGCCAACAGGACCCACACTGTTGTTCAGGTCGATGGCGAGGCGACGACGATTCTGAAAGATGTTTTTCCGGGGAACGTGGACCTGGCGAATTTTTCGGTGCCAGCACGGGACAGACGCGTCACTACCCCCAAACCCACCGCATCCCCGCCGCCAGTGCCACGGCAATCAACGCCGCAGCCACGTCATTCCCCAAAAGGAACGTCAGCCCCACGGCGGCGGCCAGGGCGATGCCGTCGGTGACGCCGCCGGTGGCCACTGCAATCACTGCGATGGCGGCCATGACCGCGATTGGCGTGGCGCGCAGGGCGGCTTCGATCCGGGGGGAGGCGGGGAGGAACCGCATCGCCACAAACCCCGCCCACCGGCAGAACAGGGCAGCGGCTGCCATCACCAGCAATAGCATCCAGAACGACGGGGTCATGTCGACACCGGCGCGCGCCAGGCTGCGGCAGCTACGGCAGCGCCCGCCACCCCCGCCGCGATGATCGCCCAGCCCGGCCCGGCCACCCCCATCACCGCCAACGCCACCCCTGCCCCAACACCTGCCGCCAGATAAGACGCCCGCCCCCGCATCATGCCGCCCATCATCGCGGCGGCAAAGGCGGGCAGCATCAGATCAGCGGCAAGGGTTTTTGGGTCGGGCAGGATGGTGCCTGATACCGTACCCACCCCAGTGCCCACCAGCCACCCGACCAGCATCGGAACCCCGGTGCCTGCAAGATACGCCCGGTCGGCCTCACCCTTGTCAATCGCGCGCATCACCAGCAGCCAGTTCGCATCGCCTAGCAAGACCAGACTGCCATAGGCACGCGGCGCGGTGACCTGGCCCAGCCACGGCTGCAAGGCCGCGCCAAACATCACATAGCGCGCGTTCATCAAAAGGATGGTCGCGGCTAGGGCAGTCAGCGTAAACTGCCCTGTCTGCATCAGGTTCAGAGCAGCAAGCTGGGCGCTGCCGGAATAGACGGCAGCACTCATCGCCAAGGCGTGGGTCATGGCAAGCGGCACCTGTGCCGCCACCAATCCAAACGCCAAGCCATAGGCGAGAATGGCGAACCCAAGTGGCGTCCCGTCACGCATACCCCGGCGCAAACCATCCCAGGTGAAGGGAGCAGCCTTCAAAAAGTCGGGCATTGGGTCAGACTGCCGTCTTGCGCATTTCTTCCAAATAAATCTCTCGCAAGCGGACAGCGATCGGGCCGGGCTTGCCGGTGCCGATCTGCGCGCCGTCAATTTCCACCACCGGCATCACGAAGATAGAAGCGGCGGTGGAAAACGCCTCGTCGGCGTTCTGCGCCTCGGCCACGGTGAAGGGGCGTTCTTCGACCACCATCTGCGCCTCGGCTGCAAAGCGCAGCACAGATGCGCGGGTGATGCCGTGCAGGATATCGGTCGAAAGCTGACGGGTGATGATGGTGTTGCCCTTGACGATATAAGCGTTGTTCGAGGTGCCTTCGGTGACAGAGCCATCGGCAACAAACCAACTGTCATCCACCCCGGCCTTTTTCGCCGTCATCTTGGCCATCGACGGGTACAGCAGTTGCGTCGTCTTAATGTCGACCCTGTCCCACCGCAGATCGGGCACCGTGATCACCCGGAAACCGGTCTTGGCCGCAGGCGCATCGGCAAGGTTAGGGATGTTCTGGGTGAAGGCCACGATGGTAGAGGGCACCGACGCCTCGGGAAACACGAATGACCGGTCGCCAGGATTGCCCCGGGTGATTTGCAAATAGATCATGCCCTGGTCGATGTCGTTCAGGCGCACCAGCTCGCGGAACATGTCGGCAAGGCCCTCGTTAGTAATCGGGTTTGCCATCTCCAATTCGTTCAGGCTGCGGGCAAGGCGGATGACATGGCCGTCAAAGTCGATCAGCTTGCCATCCAGCACGGATGTCACCTCATAGACCCCGTCCGCCATCAGAAAGCCCCGGTCGAAGATAGATATTTTGGCTTCGGCTTCGGGCAGATACTCGCCGTTGACATAGACAGTGCGCGTCATGAGGGGCTTCCTTGGCAATTGCCTCTCGTTGATCCTGTGTCAGCAGGGTTTCGTCAAGTGGCGATGCGGAACGCTGCGCTTGCAATGCTGCGCGTGCGAAATGCCCTTGCGCACGATTGCGCAACAATATACCCATTTTACAGCATCAGAAGAAACATAGTTACCACAGGTCCATTCATGAGCTTTCGCCCGCAGCCCTCTCCACCTGCCCGTCCAAATCGTTGCCAGTTGTTCGGCCCGGGGTCGCGCCCGGCGCTGTTTGCAAAGATGGCAGCCTCGGCGGCAGATGTGGTGAACCTTGATCTGGAGGATTCAGTTGCGCCGTCCGACAAGGCATCGGCACGTGCAAATATCATCGCCGCAACACGGGACGTGGATTGGGGCACCAAAACCCTGTCGGTGCGGATCAACGGGTTGGACACCGCTTGGTGGTACCGCGACGTTGTAGACCTGCTGGAGCAGGCGGGCGACCGGTTGGATATGATCATGATACCCAAGGTGGGCTGCGCTGCTGACATCTATGCGGTGGATGCACTGGTGACGTCGGTTGAGCGCGCCATGGGGCGGACCAAGGCACTTGCGTTTGAGGTGATCATCGAAAGTGCGGCGGGCATCACCCATGTCGAAGACATCGCAGCCGCAAGCCCGCGGTTGCAGGCGATGAGCCTTGGGGCCGCCGATTTTGCAGCCAGCATGGGGATGCAGACGACGGGCATCGGCGGCACGCAGGAAAATTATTACATGCTGCAAGCAGGCGCGCGGCACTGGTCGGACCCGTGGCATTGGGCGCAGACGGCGATCGTAGCCGCCTGCCGCACCCATGGCGTGTTGCCTGTGGACGGCCCGTTTGGCGATTTTTCAGACGACGAAGGCTTTCGCGCGCAAGCGCGACGTTCCGCGACGTTGGGGATGGTGGGTAAATGGGCGATCCACCCCAAACAGGTGGCACTGGCCAATGAAGTGTTCACCCCCAGTGCCGCCGCCTTAGCAGAGGCACGTGAGATTTTGTCGGCGATGGATGACGCCAAGGCACGGGGCGAAGGGGCCACGGTCTATAAAGGCAGACTTGTCGACATTGCATCAATCAAGCAGGCCGAGGTCATTGTGCGACAGTCCGAGATGATAAACGGCAATTGATTGCCGTCTGTGACGCTGCGTCATTGACACAACGCTTTCGAAATAGGCAAAGTCTGTCAGCCAAGCATAAGATTCTCAGCGCTTTACAAAGAATACCCGCGCTGCGCACTGGGGAGAGGAGGCCCCGCGCAGCACCCTCGGGAGGACGCACGCCCCGTGGACCCCCAAGCGGTTCGCGGGGCGATGCTGTTTTAAGGTCCCTGCAGACCACACAGGTGGCAAAGCCAGCCCCTCTGGGGGGCGCATTTGCAAAAGAGCAATCTCAAGGGATAGTCACCGGATTTTTGCCGTGCCCGCCTTGTACAGATCTTGCCGAGTTGCATTTTGGCTGGGCCAGGGCCATAAGGTACGGCGCAGCGACGGGGTTATGTCATGAACTATCTGGAATTCGAAAAGCCGCTGGCCGAGATTGAAGGCAAGGCCGAGGAGTTGCGGGCAATGGCGCGCGGCACGTCCGGCATGGATGTTACCAAGGAATCCGAGGTGCTGGACCGGAAGGCCGA
>JANNNF010000495.1:0-8269 GCA_031398405.1 Rhodobacterales bacterium
CGGCATGATCGGTTTGACCGGATCATTGGACCAGGTGAAGGCCGTTTCGCTTGCCTACAAAACCTACTTCAAAAAGCAGATGGGCGAAGACTATCTGATGGATCATTCGACATTTACCTATCTGATGTTGCCGGGTTCGGGCTTTGCCGATTTCTACAACCGCGATGTGCCAGCGCAGGCAATGGCAGACAGTGTGGCCTGTTTTGTGAACGCCGCCCCAGATCAGCCACAAAATTGACGGCGGGGGTGTTGCGGCCTATGTCATCCATTGAAGTTGCGTTTGGGGGCTATGATGGGCGACAATATCGAGGCGGACTTGGGCGCGGATCCCAGCCTTCTGCTGGTTGATGATGACGAGACCTTTGTGAAGCGTCTGGCCAAGGCTATGGAAAAGCGCGGTTTTGTGGTTGAAACAGCGGGAAGTGTGGCCGCTGGCAAGGCTATTTCTTTAACTCGACCGCCCGCCTATGCGGTCGTCGATCTGCGGTTGGAAGACGGTAATGGACTGGACGTGGTGGAAACCCTGCGCGACCGCCGGCCCGATTGCCGGATCGTGGTTTTGACTGGGTATGGTGCAATTGCGACCGCAGTTGCCGCTGTGAAAATCGGCGCGATTGATTACCTGTCCAAACCAGCCGATGCCAATGATGTGACCAACGCCTTGCTGGCGCGCGGCGAGGCTTTGCCGCCGCCACCCGAAAACCCGATGTCGGCAGACCGGGTGCGTTGGGAACATATTCAGCGGGTATATGAGATGTGCGACAGGAACGTATCAGAAACGGCGCGTCGGCTGAGCATGCACCGCCGCACGCTGCAGCGCATTCTTGCCAAACGCAGCCCCAAGTAAATTGCAGGTAAGATTGCCATAATGAAATTCATGTTCTAAAAGCGATCACTTTCTATTTTGAAAGGATATCGAGGTGGACATGAATCTGAATACTCTCTCGCTGAAAGACCTGAAGGATCTTCAATCTCAGGTTGCAAAGCAGATTGCGGGCTATGAAGACCGCAAACGACGCGAAGCCCTTGTCGAGCTGGAAGAAAAAGCCCGCGCGTTGGGTTTCACTCTGGCTGAACTGACAGGCACCGTGGTTGCGCGCAAACGCACGCCTGCAGTCGCGAAATATGCCAATCCGGCAGATGCGTCAGACACATGGTCGGGCCGTGGTCGCAAACCCCGTTGGTTTGATGCTGCCCTGAAGGATGGCCATAAGCCCGAAGATCTGGCGGTCTGATCCATATTTGATGTGACGGGTTCTTTGGGGGAATCGGTGTAAAAAATCGAAACACTGACCGGGCAAGTTATTCTGCCCGGTCGCGTGTTAGGGTGCCAATAGCGCACTGTGGCGCGCAACGTAATCGGCGCGCACCACGGCAGGGGGCCTCAGCCGTATCTCCAAACCCCGCAACAGCCCAACCGCTGGTTTGCCAAACAAATGGTCCGCCTCGTTTTCGGAAAAGCCGGCAATCTGCACGGCCTCCATCCAGGCAGACAGTTTATCCGCCGCCTTGATTGCCTTTTTGATCGGACCGGGCAATGCGGCTGGCAGGCCAAAGCGAAGATGAATAGCGGCAGTCAGGCGCAGATCAAGATTGCCGTATTCGGGGCCAATCGCGGCCTTCACCGGGCTGATCATATCACCAATCACATATTCCGGCGCGTCATGCAGCAGGGCGGCCAACTGCCAACGCATGGCAATATCGGGATGACTGCGGGTGAATATTTGCTCGACCAACAACGAGTGCTCCGCCACCGAATAGGGCCAGTCACCTTGGGTCTGCCCATTCCAGCGGGCGACAAAAGCCAGCCCATGGGCAATATCTTCGACCTCTATATCCAAAGGGGTCGGGTCGAGCAAATCCAGACGGCGTCCTGACAACATCCGCTGCCACGCCCTTGGTTGCCTCGCCATGATATCCCCCATCAACCTTGCAATGTCGCCTCGTGCTACAACAAACAAATTGCCCCGTGAACCTGTGGCAATAGCCCAATGGGAACCAATTCAACACTTGGTGCGTTTTATTGGTGAACAGCGAAAAAGCAGCCAACTGGCATTCGCAAAAAACTGGAGGATTGCCATGAACCCGATCCCATTTCTTGCTCTCGCCGCAGTTGCCTCGGGTTATGCCGTTGCTACAGAACGTCTGGACCAATATTTTGCAAACATGCCAGAGCCTGAAATTGTCAGCTATGCCGCATCTGCTGATGGTGAATTTTCGGTTTATGACGTGATGGCCGACGGATCGGATGCAGTAACCGAGCCAACGTGCCAGACCAACGATGCGCTCGCGGCAACCCTGACGCATGATTTTGCCGAAACTCCCGTGGCGCAAGCGGTTGAGGGTGACGGACTCGTGATGCAATTGTGGTCGTCTGATCTGATGGGCACTTGGACGATGGTGCATCGCGGCACTGATGGCATTTCGTGCATCGTGTCGTCCGGCATCGGTTGGACCACGGCAAGTACCCCAGCGGACGTGTTCGACAACGTTTTTGATGCCGATTCCGTTGCTAGCTGACAGGCTGGGCTGAGCCTCGGTTAGGCTGGGTCATAACGTCCTGTGTTGCCTGCTGCGTTGCCGACCCCGCCTTGGGGTGGTATGCAGCCGCCAGCATCATACAGGAGCCGCATTGCCATGGCCGACTACATCGTTAAAGACATCGCCCTTGCAGATTTTGGCCGCAAGGAATTGGTTATCGCCGAAACTGAAATGCCGGGCTTGATGGCATGCCGCGAGGAGTTTGGCACAACCAAACCTTTGGCCGGGGCGCGTATTGTCGGATCGTTGCACATGACGATTCAAACGGCGGCGTTGATCGAAACGCTGGTGGCCTTGGGTGCCGATGTGCGCTGGGCCTCTTGCAACATTTTCTCAACCCAAGATCACGCAGCGGCAGCCATCGCGGCGGCAGGCATTCCTGTATTTGCCATCAAGGGTCAGACCCTGACCGAACATTGGGATTATCTCGATCGGTCCTTCATGTTCCCTGAAGGCGCAAACATGATCTTGGATGATGGCGGCGACGCCACGCTCTACATCTTGCTCGGCGCGCGGATGGAGGCGGGCGAGGATGTTTTGTCGGTTCCGCAGTCTGAGGAAGAAGAAGTGATCAAGCTGCAAATCCAGAAACGGATGAAGCAGTCGCCGGGGTGGTTCGCCAAGACCAAGGCCGCGATCAAGGGCGTGTCAGAAGAAACCACCACGGGTGTACATCGCCTGTATGACCTGCACAAAAAGGGCCAACTGCCTTTCCCGGCGATCAACGTCAATGACAGCGTTACCAAATCTAAATTCGATAACAAATATGGCTGCAAGGAATCGCTGGTCGATGGCATCCGCCGCGCGACTGACACCATGATGGCGGGCAAAGTGGCTGTGGTTTGCGGCTATGGCGACGTGGGGAAAGGCTCGGCTGCCAGCCTGCAAGGCGCTGGTGCCCGCGTTAAGGTGACGGAAGTAGACCCGATCTGCGCGCTGCAAGCCGCAATGGACGGGTTTGAAGTGGTGCTGTTGGAGGACGTCGTGTCCGCCGCCGACATCTTCATCACCACGACCGGCAACCGCGACGTGATCCGTCTCGAGCACATGCGCGAGATGAAGGATATGGCCATCGTCGGCAATATCGGCCACTTCGACAATGAAATTCAGGTGTCCTCGCTCCGCAATCACAAATGGACCAATATCAAGGAACAGGTGGATATGATCGAGATGCCCTCGGGCAACCGGATCATTCTGCTGTCGGAAGGTCGCCTGCTCAACCTTGGCAACGCCACTGGGCACCCGTCTTTTGTGATGAGTGCGTCCTTCACAAACCAGGTTCTGGCGCAGATCGAACTGTGGACCAAGGGCGAGGACTATCAGCCCGGTGTCTACATTCTGCCAAAGGCGCTGGACGAAAAGGTCGCGCGTCTGCATTTGAAAAAAATCGGCGTGAAACTGACCGAACTGCGCAAGGATCAGGCCGATTACATCGGCGTGGCCATGGAAGGCCCGTTCAAGTCGGAACATTACCGCTATTGATCACCCAAGATTTTCTCGGCCCCGGGCCACCTCCGGGGTCGCGTTCCGCCTGACGGGGAAGCATCGCTTTATTTCCCCTTTGCCGATTTTCCGGGCTGGCCTAGTGTTGCCCACGTTATGCCACCCGGAAAACCGGGGGCGGCGTGAGGGAAACTGAAAAGCGAGGGACATGGGATGAGCAAGAGAGACGATCTGATTGCTAAATATGCCGAAGATCTGAAAGCGAAATGCAAGATTGTGCCGGATGTGGCGCTGCTGACCCAAGTGACAATCGGGTGTGGGCCAGCAATCTACAGCGCGGACAGCGAAACAATAGCAGGGTCTGACACGACCGAGCTGCAAACGGTCAAGAAGAACTTTCTGATCAAAAAACTGGGCCTGTCTGATACGCCTGTCTTGATGGAAGCCATCAACGCGGTGATTGACACCTATGGCCGGTCAGAGCGGAACAAATATCGCGCTGTGGTCTATTACATGCTGGTCAAGCACTTCGGCAAAGAAGCCGCTTACGCCTGATCACATTCTTGGGCGGACATTGCCAATCCCTGCCAGCCGGGCCAAGGTGCCCCGCTGTCAGCATCGAAGGTTGTCATGTCCGCCAATTCCCAACCCACCCCAAGCGTTGCCGACTCGACAGTCGTCCCCATTATCATTGCGGTGGCGATGGGGCATTTTCTGAATGACCTGATGCAGTCGCTGATCCCGGCAGCTTATCCGCTGCTCAAAAGCAATCTGGGACTGAACTTTACGCAGATCGGGATGATTACCTTTGTGTTCCAAGGTACTGCCTCGATCTTGCAACCGCTGATAGGGCTGTATACGGACCGTCGCCCGCTGCCTTATGCGATGGCGGCAGGGATGGCCTCAACCGGGGGCGGACTGATTTTGCTGGCCCATGCGCAAACTCTGGCGGTTGTGTTGCTGGCGGTGGCCATGATCGGCCTGGGGTCGGCGATTTTCCACCCCGAAGCATCGCGGATTGCCCGGCTGGCCGCAGGTATGCGCCCCGGATTTGCGCAATCGCTGTTTCAGGTCGGCGGCAATGCCGGAACGGCCATGGGACCGCTGGCGGCGGCATTTGTCGTCATGCAGCGGGGACAAGTGTCAATTGAATGGTTCGCCGGGGTGGCGATTGCCGGAATGACCCTGCTGTGGGGTGTGGGTCGATGGTATAAGTCAGTGGGTGCAGGCCGCGCGCTGGCCAGAAAATCGCGCGCCCGGGCGTCCGAGCCTTTGCCCAGCCGCACCGTGAGATTCGGCATGATCATCCTGATCATCCTGATGGTGTCAAAATTTGTCTATTCAGTCTCATTCTCCAGCTACTACACGTTCTATCTGATTGAACAGTATGGCCTGACGACCAACCAATCCCAAATGTTCCTGTTTATCTTTCTGGTGGCGGTGGCCGCGGGCACCATCATCGGCGGCCCGATTGGAGACAAGATCGGCCGCAGGCGCGTGATCATGTGGTCCATCCTTGGCATCCTGCCGCTGACAATCGCTGTGCCCTACCTGCCGTTGATTCCGTCGGTGATTGCTGCGGCACTGGCGGGCTTGATCCTGGCCTCGGCCTTTCCAGCGATGGTGGTTTATGCACAAGACCTGATGCCACAAAGCACAGGCATGGTGGCAGGTCTTCTGTTTGGTCTGGCCTTCGGCATCGCTGCCTTTGGCGCGGCAGGCTTGGGGGTGCTGGCAGATTACTGGGGCATCGTCGCCGTCTACCAGATTTGCGCGTTTCTACCGCTGCTGGGCTTGGTTGGGTTTTTGCTGCCTGAACCCAAAGGCTGAACCATTTGCCTTAAATGCCGGACGCTTGCCCTTTGCGCAGGACCGGCGATTCGGGGTACTCAGATCAGGCAGGGCAGGACGCCCGGAACCTTTTCAGAACACGTGCGGTGCTAGGGGAGCGCGTGGGGTGGATGGAGGGTTCCGTAGGGGTGCGGGACCCTCCATTTTTTTTCACGGACACTGACCAAAGGTCAGTTCTTCATCCCGTCCCAAAAGCCCTTCACTTTGGAAAAGAACGACGACCCTTCCGGGTTGTTCTCCTCCGACAGTTTTTCAAACTCGCGCAGCAGTTCTTTCTGACGCGAGGTCAAGTTCACCGGTGTTTCAACGGCCATCTCGATGACCATATCGCCTTGACCGCCCCCACGCAGCGCGGGCATCCCCTTGGCGCGCAAGCGCATTTGCTTGCCAGTTTGCGCACCGGCAGGCACCTTGACCCGCGCCTTGCCGCCATCGATCGTAGGCACTTCCACCTCACCGCCAAGGGCAGCGGTCGCGATGGACACGGGTACGCGGCAGAACAGATGCACGGCGTCGCGCTGGAAGATCGGGTGATCTTTGACCTCGATAAAGATGTAGAGATCACCCTGCGGCCCGCCACGCAGGCCCGCCTCGCCCTCGCCCGCCAGTCGGATACGGGTGCCGGTTTCCACCCCTGCCGGGATATTCACCGACAAGGACCGTTCGCGCTGCGTACGGCCCTGACCCGCACAGACCTTGCAGGGATTCTTGATGATCTGGCCCATGCCGTTGCAGGTGGGGCAGGTGCGTTCAACGGTGAAGAAACCTTGTTGCGCGCGGACCTTGCCCATGCCCGAACAGGTGGGGCAGGTGACGGGTTCAGCGCCGCCTTCAGCACCCGACCCCTTACAGGATTCGCACGAAACCGACGCTGGAACAGAGATGGTTTTCTGTGCCCCGGCGAAGGCTTCTTCCAATGATATCTTCATGTTGTAACGCAGGTCAGACCCGCGTTGGGCGCGGGACCGGCCATTGCCGCCGCCTCGGCCACCCATGAAATCGCCAAACAAGTCCTCGAAAACGTCCGAGAACGCCGATGAGAAATCGCCCTGACCGTAGCTTTGACCACGCTGACCGCCGCCAGCCATCCCGCCATCAAAGGCCGCGTGACCATAACGGTCATAAGCGGCCTTTTTATCGGCATCTTTCAGCACGTCATACGCCTCGTTCACCTCTTTGAACTGGTTCTCGGCGTTTGGATTGTCGGCGTTGCGGTCGGGATGGTGTTCTTTGGCCTTGATCCGATAGGCCTTTTTCAGGTCTTCGGCTGAAGCCCCCTTGGCCACGCCCAGCACTTCGTAGAAATCGCGTTTTGCCACAGCAAAACCCCCTGATCATAACCGGGCGGGGGCGGTCTGTTGCCAGACCGCCCCCTTTTCCCGTTGCGCGGCGTTACTTCCGCTTGTTGTTGCCCAAATCTTCGAAGTCGGCATCGACGATGTCGTCCTCGTCAACCGGGCGGGGGTTGTCATCGCCACCGTCAGCCTCGGATTGGCTGGCCTTGTAAATCGCCTCGCCCAGGCGCATCGCGGCCTCGGTCAGGTTCTGGATGGCCGATTTGATCTTGCCCGTGTCGTCGGCTTTCAGCGCGTCTTCCAGCGGGACCATTGCAAATTCAATGGATTCCACCGTGGACGGATCAACCTTATCCCCATGATCGGCCAAGGATTTCTTGGTCGAGTGCAGCAGGCTTTCGCCTTGGTTGCGTGTTTCCACCAACTCGCGGCGTTCTTTGTCAGCGTCGGCGTTGGCCTCGGCGTCCTTGACCATCTTCTCGATCTCGTCATCGCTCAGGCCGCCCGAGGCCTGAATGGTGATCGCCTGTTCCTTGTTGGTGCCTTTGTCCTTGGCTTTCACCGACACGATGCCGTTGGCGTCGATGTCGAAGGTCACCTCGATCTGCGGCACACCACGCGGGGCAGGCGGGATCTGTTCAAGGTTGAACTGGCCAAGCATCTTGTTGTCGGCGGCCATTTCGCGTTCACCCTGGAAGCAGCGGATGGTCACGGCGTTCTGGTTGTCTTCCGCCGTGCTGAACACCTGCGACTTTTTCGTCGGGATGGTCGTGTTGCGGTCGATCAGGCGGGTGAACACGCCACCAAGGGTTTCAATCCCCAAGGACAACGGCGTCACGTCCAACAGAACCACGTCCTTCACGTCACCCTGCAGCACGCCAGCCTGAATGGCGGCACCCAAAGCCACCACTTCATCGGGGTTTACGCCCTTGTGGGGTTCCTTGCCGAAGAACTTGGTCACTTCTTCCAGAACGCGCGGCATCCGGGTCATGCCGCCGACCAGAACCACTTCGTCGATGTCATCCTTGGACACGCCGGCGTCTTTCAACGCGGCAATACAGGGCTTGATCGACTTCTTGATCAAGTCTTCGACAAGATTTTCCAGCTTGGCCCGCGTCATTTTGACGACCATGTGCAGC
>JANNNF010000510.1:0-4799 GCA_031398405.1 Rhodobacterales bacterium
CAATCGCCCGCAGGACAATCCCGCGTTCAGCCGCAAACTTCTCCGGGTCTGACGGGTCCAGCACGTCCGCAACCTCCATCACCCCGTTCAGCACTTTGCGGTTATTCACCTTGATCACATAGTCCCCGCGTTCAATCCCCACGGCTTCCAGCGCGTCGGCGAGCATCATGCAAATCTCGGCATCTGCCGCCACGCTCGACGACCCGACCGTATCGGCATCGCATTGATAGAACTGGCGGAACCGGCCCGGACCGGGTTTTTCGTTGCGCCAGACCGGGCCCATGGCATAGCGGCGGTAGGGGGATGGCAGGTCGTTGCGGTATTGGGCGGCCACGCGTGCGAGGGGGGCTGTCAGGTCATAGCGCAGGGCGAGCCAGTCTTTATCTTCTTCCTGCCACGCGAACACGCCCTCATTCGGGCGGTCCACGTCGGGCAGGAATTTGCCCAAAGCCTCGACCGTTTCCACGGCAGACGTTTCCAGCGGATCAAAGCCATAGCGGTGGTAGACCTCGGCAATCGCGTCCAGCATCGCCTTGCGTTCGGTCACATCCGCACCGAAGGTGTCGCGAAAGCCTTTGGGCGTTTCGGCCTGCGGGCGGCGGGGTTTGTCCTGTGCCATGGCTGTCCTCTGTCCGGGGTCTTGCCCCTTTACCGAAGGACCGGGGGGGGGGCAAGCGGGGGTGTCGGCGGCACTGGTAAACCAAGGGCAAATGGGACAGAAAGGCCGGGCAATCTCCGCAAGGCGGGTCTATGGAACAGTTGGAAGAACGCATCGCGCTTCTGATCCGCGCGGTCGAGGATTTGTCGGATGTGGTCACGCGCCAAGGGCGCGAGGTGGACCGCCTGACCCGGATGGTGGCCCTGCTGGCCCAGCGCGAGGCCGAACGCGAGGACGCGGGCGAGGCCCCGGCCGCCAACGCCCCGCCGCCGCATTGGTAGTCTGATGCGGATTGCCGGGGTTGATATCGTGGCGCTGGCGATCACGCTGATGCTGGGCACGGTGGGCGGGTTTGCGGCATGGGCTGCGCATTTGCCGCTGGGATTTTTGCTGGGGTCGTTGCTGGTCGTGGGGGGGATTGCGGCCATCGGCTGGCACCCGTTCGGGCGGCCTGTCACCCTGCCCACCCCGTTGCGGCAGTGCTTTGTGCCCATCATTGGCGTGGCGATTGGCGGCGCGTTTACGCCTGCCGTGCTGGGGCAGGCCTTGGGTTGGGGGCCGTCGCTGCTGGCGCTGTGCGTGTTTGTGCCAGTGGCGCACGGGTTGGGGTATTTCATCTATCGCCGGGGCGGGCTGCGTCGGGTGGACGCCCTGTTCGGGGCGATTCCGGGCGGGCTGGTTGAATCGGTGCAGTTGGGCGAGGAGGCCGGGGCCGATGTGCGGCTGCTGACCGTGTTGCAGTTCTTGCGGCTGATCCTGACGATTGTGACGGTGCCGATGATTTTCTGGGCGCTGACGGGGGCACCCGTCGGGTCGGCGTCTGGCGCGCGGATGGTGGGCGGGGATGTGCCCTTGGGCTTGTACGAGGGGGTGCTTTTGGTGGCGGCGGGGGGTGTCGGGGTGGCGGTGGGGCGTTTCTTGCGCCTGCCGGGGTGGATCATCACGGGTCCGATCGCGGTGTCAGGTCTGGTGCATGGCATGGGCTGGGTGCAGGGGGTCCCGCCGGGGTGGATGGTAGCGATGACGCAGGTGGTGCTGGGTGCAGGGCTTGGGGCGCGGTTCGCTGGCGTCGATCACGCGATGTTGTTGCGCGCGGGGCGACTGGCGCTGATCAACGGGGTGGCGGCGTTGGGGCTGGCGTTCGCGTTCGCCGAAGCCGTGCATCAAGGGGTGGGAGAGCCGCGCATTGCGGCATTCCTGGCCTTTGCGCCGGGGGGGTTGGCCGAGATGAGCCTGATCGCGTTGAGCCTGAACATGAGCGTGATCTATGTGACCGTCCACCATGTGGCGCGGATCGTGCTGGCGGTGACGGTGGCAAAGCTTGTGGGCGGGTGGGTCAGGCGTCCGTGACGCATTAGGCGCCGGCGGCCTGGCAGTTTCGGGTCCGGCAGGCCTATACGTCCTCGATCATCATCACGCCCTGCATCGCCTTGATCGCGCCGCGGATTTGCGGCGTCACCGGATAGGATTGCGGTAGCTTCAAATCAATCTCACGGCCATCCTCGCCCGGCACGCACAGCGTGATCATCGCCTTGTTGCGGCCCTGCACCTGGCCCAGCAGGGTGGCAAGCGACGGGATCGCGCCTGGATGGTTCAGGTGGATGCGCAGGTCGCTGGCCCCGGCCTGATCGGCCACGGCATCAATCGGTTGCACTGCGTTGGCCAGCAGCTTGACACTGTCGCCGTCGGGGTCGGCCTTCACCGTCAGCACCACGTTGCGGCCGGGTTCCAGAAACTCGCGGCTGGCTTCCAGCACGTCGGAAAACACCGTCACCTCATAAAGTCCTGTGGGGTCTGACAAAGACACAAAGGCAAACCGGTTGCCTTTGGCCGATTTGCGTTCCTGTTTGGCCGACACCGACCCTGCAATCTTGGCGATCAGCGGTCCGCGTTCGGCCAGTTTGGTGATTTCGGCCAGCGTTTTCACATCCTTGCGCCGCAGCGCGGACATGTAATCGTCCAACGGGTGGCCCGATAGGTAGAACCCGACCGCTTGATGTTCATGGCCCAAGCGTTCCACCGGCTGCCAGTCATCGCGGAACGGCAGGCGTGGTTCGGGAATATCGGCCCCGGCCTCGCCAAACAGGCTGACCTGATTGGACGATTTCGCCTCATGAATAGCCGCCGAAAACCCCACCAGCGCATCCAGCGCCTCGAACACGCGCGCGCGGTTCGGGTCCAGCACATCAAACGCCCCGGCGCGGGCCAGCATTTCCATCGGGCGCTTGCCGATCCGCTTCATATCGACCCGGCGGGCGAAATCGAACAAGGTGGCGAAGGGCCTGGCCCCCCGCGCCCCGACAATCAGCTTCATCGCCTCGACACCGACGTTTTTCAGCGCGCCAAGCCCGTAGACCACCGCGCCTTCGCGCACCGTGAATGTCGCAAGCGAGGAATTGACGCACGGGGCGATGGTCTTGAGGCCCAGCTTGTCGACCTCCCGCTTGTACACCGCCAGCTTTTCGGTCAGATGCAGGTCACAGTTCATCACCCCCGCCATGAATTCGCACGGGTAGTTGGCCTTGAGATACGCTGTCTGATAGCTGACGACGGCATAGGCGGCGGCGTGGGATTTGTTAAAGCCGTAGTTTGCAAATTTCTCCAGCAGATCAAAAACTTCACCTGCCTTTTCCTTGGGCACATTGTGGGTCTTGGCGGCGCCTTCGACGAACTTGGGGCGTTCCTTTGCCATTTCGGCGGCGATCTTTTTGCCCATGGCCCGGCGCAGAAGGTCGGCCCCGCCCAGAGAGTAGCCCGCCATCACCTGTGCGATCTGCATCACCTGTTCTTGATACACGATGATGCCTTGGGTTTCGGCAAGGATGTGATCAATGGTGGGGTGGATCGATTCCAGATCCCGCAGCCCGTTTTTGACCTCGCAATAGGCGGGGATGTTTTCCATCGGGCCGGGCCGGTACAGAGCCACAAGCGCCACGATATCCTCGATGCAGGTCGGTTTCATGCGGCGCAGCGCGTCCATCATGCCGCTGGATTCCACCTGAAACACCGCAACCGTCTTGGCAGCCGCATAAAGGTCATAGGACGGCTTGTCGTCCAGCGGGATCAGGTTGATGTCGAACTTCACCCCCCGCATCGCCAGCAGGTCCATCGCATTCTGAATGACGGTCAGGGTTTTCAGACCCAGAAAGTCGAACTTGACCAGCCCTGCTGCCTCAACCCATTTCATGTTGAACTGGGTCGCGGGCATGTCGGACCGGGGGTCTTGATACAGCGGCACCAGTTCATCCAGCGGCCTGTCCCCGATCACCACGCCTGCGGCATGGGTTGATGCGTTGCGCAGCAATCCCTCGACCTGCTGGGCATAATCCAGCAGGCGTTTCACCACTTCTTCCTTCGCTGCTTCGCGCAGCCGGGGTTCATCCGCCAGCGCCTTGGCAATGCTGACAGGTTTGACGCCTTCGACCGGGATCATCTTGGACAGGCGGTCCACCTGCCCATACGACATCTGCAAAACCCGCCCCACATCGCGCACGGCGGCCTTGGACAGCAGCGCACCAAAGGTGATGATCTGCCCCACCTTGTCGCGGCCGTATTTGGCCTGCACATATTCGATCACCTCTTGCCGGCGGTCCATGCAAAAGTCGATGTCAAAGTCGGGCATACTGACCCGTTCGGGGTTCAAGAACCGTTCAAACAGCAGGGCATAGCGCAAAGGGTCAAGATCGGTGATGGTCAGGGCATAGGCGACCAGCGACCCCGCCCCCGACCCCCGCCCCGGCCCGACCGGAATACCCTGATCCTTGGCCCATTTGATGAAATCGGCCACGATCAGGAAATAGCCGGGAAAGCCCATCTTCTCGATGATGCCCAGTTCAAAATCCAAGCGTGCCTGATAGTCCTCGGGTGTCACGGAATGGGGAATGACCTTCAGGCGGTCTGCCAAGCCCGCGTTGGCCTGACGGCGCAGTTCGTTCACCTCGTCATCGGCAAACTTCGGCAAGATCGGGTTGCGCTTGTAGGCGGCAAAGGCGCAGCGGCGGGCGATTTCGACCGTGTTTTCCAGCGCCTCGGGCAGGTCGGCGAACAGGGCGCACATCTCGGCTTCGGACTTGAAGTAATGCTGCGGCGTCAGGCGGCGGCGCGGGGCCTGCTGATCGACATAGGCGCCCTCGGCAATGCA